>DATAPS010000354.1:0-3992 GCA_036265085.1 Acetobacteraceae bacterium
ATGAGGCCGTTTCTGGATCAGGCCAGCATGTTCCCGCTCGCGGTGCCGTCGATGGTGCTCGCTCTGGGGCTGCTGTGGGCCTATGCGGGCACATGGTGGGTGCCGGTCTACGGCACGATCTGGATCCTGCTGATCGCCTACGTGACGCATTACCTGCCGTTCGGCGCGCGGGCCGTGGCCGGTGGACTGCGGCAGCTCCATCCGGAACTCGAAGAGGCGGCACGCGTGTCCGGAGCCGGGTGGACGCGGGCGCTGCGGACGGTGGTCCTGCCGCTGCTCTGGCCGACGCTCGCGGGTGTGTGGACGCTGGTGTTCGTGCTGGCGCTGCAGGAAGTGAGCGCCTCGATCCTGCTCTACACCAGCCGGACGACAGTGCTCTCCGTCGCCGTGTTCGATCTGTGGGAAGCGGGCAACGTGAACGGGCTCGCGGCGCTCAGTGTCATGCAGCTGATCGTGACGTTCGCAGCGATCGGCGTCCTGACCGCCACCCGCCGCCGCGAGATCCCGGCATGAGCGCCGAGGCGATCGGGGTGGACGGACTTACGGTCGCTTACGGGGCGGCGCCCGTCGTCGACGGCATCGCCTTCGCGGTCGCGCGGGGCGAGCACGTGACGCTGCTCGGTCCGTCCGCCTGCGGCAAGACGAGCACGCTGCGGGCGATCGCGGGGCTGGAGCGGCCGGTCGCGGGTCGGATCCGGATCGGTGGCGCTCCGGTGTTCGATGCCGCAATGCGCCGCGATGTCCCGCCGGAGCGTCGCCGCATCTCGATGGTGTTCCAGTCCTACGCGATCTGGCCGCACATGACGGTGTTCGACAACGTAGCCTACGGCCTGCGTGCGCGCCGCGCGCCCCGTGCCACGATCGAACCGGCGGTCGGGCGCGCGCTCGCGCTGGTCGGGCTGCACGATCTCGCCACACGTTCGGCCGCGCGCCTGTCGGGTGGGCAGCAGCAGCGCGTGGCGCTCGCGCGCGCGATCGCGGCGAACCCGGAAGTCGTGCTACTGGACGAGCCGCTGTCGAATCTCGATGCGCAGCTCCGGATCACGATGCGGACGGAGCTCGCAGATCTTCGCAGGCGCCTCGGCTTCACCGCGATTTACGTGACGCACGATCAGGAGGAGGCGTTCGCGCTGTCCGACCGCATCGTGATCATGCGCGCCGGTCGCATCGAACAGGAGGGATCGCCGGAGACGCTGCATGCGATGCCGCGCACGCAGTTCGTCGCGCGATTCCTCGGGATGCGCAATGTGATCGCCGGAAGCGCTCGCCCGCTCCACTGCACCGCCCGTGCGGCCGAAATCCGGTTGCCCGATGGGACGGTTCTGCGCGCAGTCGACAACTGGCCGGGTCCGGGGTGGACGGGCGCTGAGCCGGCGGCGTGCTTCCGGCCGCTCGACGTTTCGCTTTTTTCGGAGCCTGCGAGCGGGCAGGGAGCCGACGGGGTTGTCGTGCAGCGGCTGTTTCTCGGCGATCTCGTGCAGGTGACCTTGCGGTGCAACGGCTACGACGTGATCGCCGCAAACCGGCCGCGTGGCGATCTGATCGAAGGCGCCCGCTTGCATTGGCGGGTTGCCCCCGAGCGCTGCCTGGTGACGTGGTCATGACGGGAGCATCACGACATGGGTGAGATGACGAGTGTGGCTGCGCGCGCCCTGCGCATCCTCTGCCCGAACGGGCATATGGGATTCGCGCCGACGCGAACCGGCAGCTTCGAACGCGGCCTGACGTTCTCGCCGGATCTGATCTGCTGCGATTCCGGGAGCAGCGATTGCGGGCCGGTACCGCTCGGCTCCGACACCTGCGCGAGTCCGCTGGAATGGCAGACGCACGATCTGGAGTCGATGCTGCTCGGCGCGCGACGGCTCGGCATCCCGATGGTGATCGGCTCGGCAGGGGATACCGGCACCAATAGCCGCGTCGACCTGTTCGTCTCGATCATCCGTGATCTCGCCCGCAAGCACGATCTGCCGCGCTTCCGCATCGGCTGGTTCTATTCCGAGATCGAGAAGGAGCGCGTGCGCGCGCGCATGAGGAGCGGCGACGTCGTGCGCGGGCTCGACGGCCGTCCGGATCTGACCGAAGCGGAGCTCGATGCCACCGACCGGATCGTCGCGGTCGCCGGCGTGCATCCGTTCATGAAGCTGCTCGACATGGGCGCGGATGTCGTGATCGGCGGGCGCAGCAGCGACTGCGCGATCTTCGCCGCACCCGCGCTGCGCCGCGGCTTTCCCGAAGCACTCGCGTACTACTACGGGAAGGTCATGGAATGCGCCTCGTTCTGCGCCGAGCCGTATGCCGGCAAGGAATCGGTGATGGGCGAAATCACCGCGGTCGACGTGAAGGTCGCGCCGATGCTGCCGGAGCAGCGCTGCACCATCGCGTCCGTCGCCGCACATGCCATGTACGAGCGATCCAACCCGTTCTACGAGTACTTCCTCGGCGGCCATATCGACATGCGCGACTGCCGCTACGAGCAGTTCGACGAGCGCACCACGCGCGTCACCGGGCCACGCTTCGTGCCGGCCCACGAGCTTCGCGTGAAGCTCGAAGGCGCCGGCAAGGTCGGCGAGCGGTATGTCGGGATCGTCGGCGTGCGCGATCCCTACACGATCGCACATATCGACGACGTCATCGCCTGGGCGCGCGCGCGCGTCGTCGAGCGGTTCGGCGAGAGCGGCTACACCTTGACCTACACGGTGTATGGCCGCGACGGCGTGATGGGAAAGCTCGAGCCGATGCGCGACCGTCCTGCGCACGAATTATGCGTGCTCGTGCAGGGCGTGGCGCCCGCCAAGCGCATGGCCGAGGAAGTCTGCATGACGGGATCACGCCAGATGTTCTACGCGCGGCTGCCACACGTGAAAGGCACCGCGGGCGGCGTCGCCTTCGCGCTCGATGAGGTCATGCCGGCGAGCCCCGCCTATCGCTGGACACTCAATCACACGATGCGCGTGAAAGATCCGCTGGAGCTGTTTCCCCTGCATCTCGAAACCGTGGAGGCTAAGCCGTGAGCGCGACCACCAATCGCACCGTGCCGCTTGCGTCGATCGCCAAGACGATCCGAAGCAAGAATGCAGGCGTCGACAAGATTACATTCGACGTGATTTTCACGCGCGCTGAAGACTATGAGCTGGTGCGGCGCACCGGCGTGCTTTCGCGCGACGCGATCTGTCGTCTCTACGGCATCCCCGACAGCCGGCTGAGCGATCACGTCGCCTTCGATCCGGCGCTCGCGATCAAGTTCACGATCTATCGCGAGGAGCCGAGCGGCAGCCCGGGCGATCCCGATATTTTCGGCAGCCAGCAATACGGGCCGTTGCTCGACGTGGCCGTTCCGCTGGAGTGAGCGTGCCCGTCGCCGCCAGGTACGCCCATCGCCGAACGGAAGCCGGCTTCGAGGACTGATCGCGCTAAAGTCGCTCAATTCTTGCTGCTGTAATCAAGCGCGGGGCGCCTGCCATCGTCCCGTAGCATCGAAATCCGACGCTCCCCCGATCGAGATCGGTCCGCAGACCCGCGGATTCCGCGCGATCGAAAGACCTGTTCGCATGTCATTGCGATTCCTGCTGGCGACGTGGCGCAAGCCTGGCATCCTCGGTCCGACCCTTGTAGCCGCATGCCGGAATTCGTGCTGGCGACGCGCGGCGCCGATCCGTCCGTCGGCCAGGCGAAACGGCGGGCCGGCGCTCGAATACGCGATCGATACGATTGCCGCGCTGCGCGATGAGCTGCGGCGTTCGGCGTGATGCATCGCCTGATCGTGCCGCAGGTGATGCACGCTGCCTTGCAACCGAAGTCCCACAAAACCCGCGCAGAGCATGCCACGCTCGATTGCGTGCAACTGCTGATGCAGTCAGCGACGAGCGCGCTGGTCGTCACCGTCCGCATCGTGCCTCCCGGTCTGCCGGTGGCCCTGGGGATGCTGGCTTACGCGGTGGCCGCGCTCGGCGCCTCTCTCGGCCTTGCCTGGCAATACGCCAGCAAGCGCCCAT
>DATAPS010000355.1:0-2625 GCA_036265085.1 Acetobacteraceae bacterium
GTCCACGTCACGTCGGGCATCAGGTAGTCGGTCAGGCGGTTCTCCAGGATCGGGAGGATCTCCCAGCGTGTATGCAGGCGCTCGCCGACGCTGATATTGGCGCTGACCTTGTCGCGCACCTGGTGGAGCGCGTGATAGCTCTCGACGGGTACCGGTTCCTCGAACCAGTCGATCTGCCCGGCATTTTCGAGCGAGCGGCAGAGGCGGATCGCGGTTGGCACGTTGAAGCGGCCGTGCGCGTCGATCAGGAGCTCGATATCGGGGCCGGCGATCTCGCGGATGCGGGCGGTGAGCTTGGCGGCGATCTTCTCGCCCTCCTTGCTCATGCCGCCGTCGAGATAGGAGTCGTTCGCCGCGCCGATGCCGCCGAGATGCGGGAACGGGTCGAACTTGAGCGCGGTATGGCCGGAATCGATGATCGCACGGATCTCCTTCACCACGCCTTCGTCGGTGCCGAAATTGCGGCTGTCCGGATGCGTGTAGAGCAGGATGTCGTCGCGCACGCGGCCGCCGAGCAGCTCATAGACCGGCTGGTTCAGCACCTTGCCGCGGATGTCCCACAGCGCGATGTCGATGCCGCTCACTACGTTCGTCGTGGCGCCCCGCGAGCCGGTGTAGGTGAACGAGCGGAACGTCTTGTGCCAGAGCCGCTCGATCTGGGACGGGTCTTCGCCGACCAGCAGGTCGTTGAGCTGGCGGATGATGCCGGCGACCGCGCGGTTGGCGACCTTTGTCGTGGTGGTGATCTCGCCCCAGCCGGTCACGCCCTCGTCGGTGCGCACCTCGACGAAGAAATACTCACCCCAGTAGGTGCCCGCCGCCTTCACCAGCCAAGGCACCAGCTTCGTGATCTTCATCGCGTTCCCTCGTTTCTTCGAAATCGGACAACTCGCGCGCACCCCACGGCCGTTCAGGATCGGGCCACGGCAGGCAATCGACGAGAAGGCGCGTGTAGGGGTGCGAGGGCGCGCCGAGCACCGCTTCCGGCGCGCCCGCTTCGACGACGCGGCCCTTGTGCAGCACCAGCACTTCGTCGCTCACGCGATAGGCGGTGGCGAGATCGTGCGTGATGTAGATGATCGAGATTTCGTGAACGTCGCGCAGCTCGACGAGCAGATCGAGAATTTCCGCGCGGAGCGAGGCATCCACCATCGAAACCGGCTCGTCGGCAACCAGCAACCGCGGATGCAGCAGCAGCGCGCGCGCGACCATCATGCGCTGGCGCTGCCCGCCGCTGAGCTGATGCGGAAACCGGTCGAGCAGCGCCGGGATCAACCCGACCTGCCGGCACGCAGTTTCTGCGCGCTCCCGCGCGTCGGCGGCGGAATGCGCGAGACCGAATGTGCGGAGGGGTTGCGTCAGGCTGCGGACGACGCGGTAGAACGGATTGAACGTGCTGTAGGGATCCTGGAACACTGCCTGCACGTCGCGCCGAAAGCCACGCCGCTCGCGCTGCGACAGCGCGGTCATCGGCCGCCCCTGCCAGCGGATGATGCCGGTGGTCGGTGGGATAAATCCGAGTACGAGCGAGCCGAGCGTCGTCTTGCCGCTCCCGCTTTGCCCCACAACGGAGAGGATCCGTGCGCTGTCGCCGGGAAGCGCGAAGGAGATCGGATGCAGCGCCGGCATCCTCGCATAGATCTTGCCGACACCGGCGAACTCGATCAGCGGCGGCGCGGCGGCCGAGGCGGCGCGCATCTGCCGGTGCACCGCGCCTCCGATCACCGGGACGCTCTCGATCAGCTTCGCCGTGTAGGGGTGGCCGGGGTGTCGGAACACGCGACGGACCTCGCCGACCTCCACCAGCTCGCCGCCGCGCATGACCGCGATCACGTCGACGCTCTGCGCCATCAAGCCCATGTCGTGGCCGATCAGGATCATGGCGCTGCCCAGCCGATCCTGGACCTCGTGCAGCGTCCGCATCACTTGCCGCTGCGTGACCACGTCGAGCGCGCTGGTCGGCTCATCCGCAATGATCAAGCGGGGGCCGAGCGAGATCGCGATCGCGATGCACACGCGCTGCTTCATTCCGCCGCTCAGTTCGTGCGGGAATCTCTCCGCGACGTCAGGCGCGAGTCCGACTTGCGCGAGCAGCGTCACGATGCGCTCCATCAGCGCGCGGCCCGAGAGCAGCTCGCCGTGTGCGCGCAACGCGTGTGCGATCGACACGCGGACCCGCAGCACCGGATTGAGCGAATTCATGGCACCCTGCGGCACGTAGCTCACGCGCGCGAGCCGCAGCTTCGCGTGCGCATCGGCGTCGAGCCCGACCAGGTTCTGTCCATCGAGGACGATGCGTCCACCGCTGACCCGTCCCGGCGTGCGCAGCAGGCCCATGATCGCAAGCGCGGTCGTTGTCTTGCCCGAGCCCGACTCGCCGACGAGCCCGAGCCGCTGGCCGGCATCGAGCGTGAAGGTGACGTTGCGCACCGCCTCGATCACGCCGGCCGACATGAAGTATCCGACGCTCAGTCGCTCAACGCTGAGCACCGGCGTCATCGCAATCCCCGCAGCCGCGGATTGGCGAATTCGTCGAGGCCGATCACCAGCAGATAGAGCCCGACGAACAGCACGATCAGCACAACCACCGGCTCGATGATCCACCACCACATGCCGCGCAGGAAC
>DATAPS010000356.1:0-6380 GCA_036265085.1 Acetobacteraceae bacterium
GGGTCCATGACGAATACGCCGCCATTGTCGATGCCCTCTGCGACGCGTGGCGCAGGCTCACACCGCAGCGGTAGCGCTCCCTCTGCAACTATCCCTGGATCAGACAGGTCAGCGAATAGACTCGGCGGTATAAATCATCGATCGGCCCTCAGATCCGTTCGCAGGCTTCGGTAAAGGCCAAGCAGACAAACAGCCCAACCCAGCCGAGCACGAACATCGCGGGCAGCCAGATCGTGAGGTCCACGGCAACCACTCCCGAACTCAAGCTCAGGCTCGGACGCGCAACCGAGCCCCCGGCCGCCGCGCGATCACGCAACGATCCGCAGCGGCCTTCCGGGAGTGGAGAAAACCAGAGTTGTGCCTCAAAAAAATCATGCCGGACGGGCCGCAGAATAAGGAGCGCGTAAAGGCGCGCGTGCGGCTACTCTTCCGGCTCCGTCGTGAACAGCAGCGGATAGCCCTTCTTCCGGGCCATCTCCGTCGCGCGAGTCGCCTTCGTCTCGGCGACATCCTTCGTGTAGACCGCGACGACGCACGAGCCGCGCTGATGCGCGGTCATCATGACCTTGTGGGCGGTGCCTTCGCCCATCCGGAACTCGGCCTTGAGCACGGTGACGACGAATTCACGCGGCGTGAAGTCGTCGTTCACGAGGATGACTTTGTGCAGCTTTGGCCGCTCGGTCTGCTGCGCAGGTTTGAGCCGCGGCTTGGTGTCAAGATCGCTCATCGCTCGATGCTCCTGATGCGGGCGACGCCGGACGCGCGGATTTTCCCATAGGAGCCGCGCGTCCGTCCACCGCCTTCAGGTGCGCATCGGACCGTCGACCCGGCCGGAGGTGCGCCCGCGGAGCTCCACGATGGCGGATTGAACCTTGAGCCAATGGTCGACGGCCGCCGTGTCGCCGCTAGCCTGCGCTTCCGCCGCGTGCTCGGAGGCCACGGCGGCCGCTCGCAGGCCGTGACGATCGATGAGATTGGCCGCGATCCGGATGGAGTCGTGTGGGTGTGCCGGACGCATGGTTTCCCCCTTCTTCTGAACCTGCGATCGAAGTGGCCGGTGCGCACCTCGCCGGCAACGGCGCCGACCTGGCAGTGAACGCATGGCGTGCGCGCGTTTTTCGCCTTGCTTGCCACACCGTGGCGTGATGTGGGCCGCACTCTGTACGGAGGCGCGGGTGATCCGCTGGCTCGACCGAGCGGCGCTCGCCGCCACGCTGCTGTTGCCGGTGTTCGTGATGCACGGGCGGGCGATCGCCGAGGCGCTGATCGCAGTTGTCGATCTGTGCTTCCTCGCGCGCTCGGCGCTCGCCGGCGACTGGCGCTGGCTCCGGGCCGCCTGGGTCCGCATCGCCCTCCTGTTCTGGGGCTGGCTGATGGTCTGCTCGCTGCCCGGCATCGGGATCGGCGGGACCGCCTCGTTCGTGCAGGCCGTGGCCTTCGTGCGGCTGCTCCTGTTCCCGGCGGCGCTCGGGTATGCGGCGTTGGCCGATGCGCAAGCGCGGCGGTGGCTGCAATGGGTGCTGACGGCGAGTGCACTCTACATCGCATTCCAGACGGTGCTGCAGCTCGTGACCGGGCGCGACATTCAGGGGTTCCCTCGCAACGGCGATGGCGAGCTGACCGGGCCGTTCCAGCACCCGCGCGCGGCGACCCCGCTCTCGCGTCTGCTCTACCCCGTCCTGCTTCCGCCCGTAGGCGCACTCCTGGCCCGCGGCGGCGCGCTTGCCTGGGGCGCGGCGGCGGCGCTGACCGCCGGCTCGGTCGCAATCATCGTGCTGATCGGACAGCGGATGCCGCTGTTGCTGACCGGGCTGGGGCTGCTCGTGTCGGCGCTTATGCTGCGGCGCGTGCGGGCCGTTGCGGCGGTGGCGATTGTTGTAGGAGCTGTTCTGCTGGCGGCGAGTGCGATCGTCGAGCCGCCGACCTTCTACCGTCTGGTCACGAAGTTCTCGCAACAGATGACGGACTTCCCGGACAGCGACTACGGCCTGATCGCCGGACGCGCGGTCGCGATCGTGGCCGCGCATCCCTGGCTCGGACAGGGCTATGACGGCTTCCGTAATGCCTGCGCCGATCCGCGGTATTTTGTCGTGCAGTCCTGGGCCGGACAGCATCGGGCGGGTGGCGGCGGAACGGCGGCCTGCAACATCCACCCGCACAACCACTACCTCGAAGCGGCCACCGAGGCTGGCTTGCCCGGACTGGTGCTGTTCGCGGCCCTGGTCGGGGCATGGTGCGCAGGCTTGCTGCGGCGGATCGGGCGGAATCCGGACCCGCGGCGGGTCGGCGTGTTCGCGGCGGTGCTGATGGCGGAATGGCCGATCGCCTCGGCCAGCAACTTCACCTCGATCGAGGCGAGCGGCTTCTTCCTGATCCTGCTCGGCTACGGGCTTGCCATGGCGCGGGCCGCCGAGAGGACCTCCGCGACGTCGCCGGAACTGTCGATGGCAAGCACGTGACGGCTGTGCCAGAGCGCATAGAACAGCAGGCTCCAGGCCGGCTGCGGGTCTGACGCGGCACGCTCAAGCCGGGCGCGAACGGCGGCGCGCCCGACGACCGAGCGGATCGCAGGATGCTCGGACACGAGCTCGACGAGCGTCCCTGTCCGCGCGGCGATCCAGGCGCCGACCGGGGGCTTGAAGCCTTTCTTGCGGGCATAGGCGCCGGCCTCGGGGAAGGTGCCGGCGAGCCAGTCGCGCAGCAGGGTTTTGCCGTACCGGAGGCTCGCTTTCTCCCGGTCCGGCAGTCGGAACGCGAATTCCGCGACGAGCGGGTCGAGGAACGGCGTGCGGCCCTCTACGCCATGGGCCATCAGGCAGCGGTCGAGTTTTGTGAGCAGGTCGTTGGGCAGCCATTCCGCGATATCCGCCGCCTGCGCCCGCTGCATCCGCGTCCGCCCGTCCGTGCGGTCGCCGGGCGGCGTTCTGGCGATCCAGCGCCAGGGCATGCGCTGCCTGCGGTAGCGGCTGTATCCACCGAACAGCTCGTCCGCCCCCTCCCCGCACAGCGTCACCTTCAGCCCGTCCGCGCGTGCCGCCCGACCGAGCATCCAGGTCGGCAGGACCGCGGCATCGGCCGTCGGGTCGTCGATCGCGGCGGCGATGCGCGGGGCGAGGGTCCAGAAGTCTCGCTCGGTCATGGCGAGCCGGTGGCAATCGGCGCCCATCACGCCGGCCAGCCGCTCTGCTTCGGCGCTCTCGTCGACCGCACCGCCGCCCTCCCAGCCGACCGTCAAGACGCGGACTCGCGTGCCGGTCGCGCGCCGCATCAGGGCGAGCAGCGCCGAGCTGTCGATGCCGCCGCTCAGGAACAGCCCGTAAGGCACGTCCGAACGCAGGTGGGCGGTGACGCTGTTCAGCAGAACGGCGTCGAGCTTCTGGAGGGCGTCGGCATGGGCGATCGGTACAAGCGGGCCTTCCGGGAGCGCCGGGCGGACGCGTCGGGACACGATCGTGCCCCCCTCTACCACAACCGTTTCGCCCGGCAGGACGCGCTGGATGCCGGGATAAATGGTGTCGGCGCCGCTCGTATATTTCCGCTTCAGAAGCTCGGACCGGGCGTGGAGGCGCTCTCCCGGAACGGCGAGACCGGCGGCGACGAGAGCTTGGGGCTCGGAGGCGAAGGCGAAAAACCGGTCGGTCGTCATGGTGTACAACGGTTTGATGCCGAATGGATCGCGCGATAACACCAGCCGGTCCCGCGCCGAGTCATGGATCGCGATCGCGTACATCCCGCGGAGTTCGTCGGCGTAGCCATCGCCCTCGCGCGCATACAGGAATACCGCGGGCTCGCAATCCGAGCGCGTGTTGAAGCGGGTGCAGAGCATTCGGGTGCGCAGATCGGGATCGTTGTAGATCTCCCCGTTCGCGATCAGAGCGGACCCGTCCGGGCCGTAGAGCGGCTGGTCACCGGTCTCCAGATCGACGATCGAGAGGCGGAGATGCACGAGCCCGACATCGCCGCGGACGAGCTGGCGGGCGCCGTCGGGGCCGCGATGCGCCAATGCGGCCTGGAGGCGGTCGAGCACCGCGGGATCGGGGGGTGCGCCGCCGCGCATCATGATGCCGGCGATGCCGCACATGCGGCGCCCTCTACACCATGCTATGCGCCGCCGCCATGCGCGTCGCCCACGTGATGGCCGGGGCCGCCGAGGGCGGGGCCGAATTGTTCTACGAACGGCTCTGCATCGGGCAGCACCGCGCGGGCGACGCGGTCCTGTCGGTGATCCGGCGCAATCCGGAACGCGCCGAGACGCTGCGCGCCGCGGGGCTCGCGCCGGTAGAGCTGAATTTCGGGCCGCCGGTGGACTTTCTGACCCGCACGCGGCTGCAGCGCGCGCTCGGTGCGTTCCGGCCGGACGTGGCGGTCTACTGGATGAACCGCGCCAATCAGCATCGGGTTCGCGGGCCCTGGATGAGCGTGGGGCGCCTCGGCGGATACTACGATCTCCGCTACTATCGCGGATGCGACCGCCTGGTCGGCAACACGCGGGGGATCGTGGCCTGGCTGCGCACGCGGGGATGGCCGGAGGACGCGACGCGCTACCTCCCCAACTTCGTCGCCGACTTCGCGCAGACCACGGCAGCCGATCGCGCGCCGCTGTCGCTGCCCGACGGCGACCGGCTGCTGCTGGCGCTCGGGCGGCTGCACCGCGACAAGGGCTTCGACACGCTGATCGCCGCCCTGCCCCGCGTCCCCCGCGCGACGCTGGCGATCGCAGGCAGCGGGCCGGAGCGCGCCGCTCTCGTCGCGTTGGCGCAACGCGAGGGTGTCGCCGACCGGGTGCGTTTCCTGGGATGGCGGACGGATGTGGGCGCATTGCTGAAAGCCGCTGACCTGTTCGTCAGCTCGTCGCGGATCGAGCCGCTCGGGAACATGGTGCTGGAGGCCTGGTCGGCGGCGCGACCGATCGTCGCAGCTGCGGCGGCCGGCCCGACGGAGCTGATTCGCGACGGAGCGGACGGGGTGATCGTCCCGATGGAGAACGCACGCGCGCTCGGCGATGCGATCGCGTCGCTGCTGGACGATCCCGCGCGCGCCGAGCGGATCGCACGGGCCGGACGCGTGCGGTTCGAGACGGAATTCTCCGAATTGCCTGTGCTCATGGCCTGGCGCGACTTCCTCGCCGAATGCGCGACACTTACCCTGCACCGTCCCACGCCATGAGCGTCGAGGTGCCGTGCGCCAGCACCTTGCCATCACGGCTCAGCACCCTGGCCTCTGCCGAGATGATCCGGCGCCCTTGCGCGACGACGTGCGCTTCGGCCCGCACACGACCTGTGTCCGTCGTGATCGGCCGCGCGAAATTGGCTTTCGTCTCGATTGTGGTGTAACCCGATCGCGCCGGCAGCAGCGATAGCCCCGCGCAGCCCGCGGCACTGTCGATCAGCGTCAGCGCCCAACCCCCATGAACGCTGCCCATCGGGTTGAGCAGGCGCCAGCCCGGTTCGCCGGTGAAGCCCGCGAAGCCGTCACCAACTTCCACAAGCCAGAACGACATCGTCTGCGCGATCGGCGGCTGCGGCAATTTGCCATCGATGATCGCCTGAAGGATCTCCTTGCCGGACATGCCCTCGGTCTCGGCCGTAGTCGGCAAACCGTATTTGATGAGCGCCGGCACCTCCACGACCTCGACGCTGGAGATCCTGGCGCTCTCCTCGCCCGACCGACGCTACGACGTGACCTACATCTCGAATTACGCGCTGATCAACATCGTCGACGAGCTCAAGCGCACGAGGGGCGTCGGCAACGCCGCGCTGTTCGGCGCGGCTGACTACTCAATGCGCATCTGGCTGCGCCCCGACAAGCTGGCACAGTACGGGATGACCCCGAGCGACGTCGCCGCCGCCATCCGTGAGCAGAACAACCAGTTTGCGGCGGGGAGATTCGGTGAGGAGCCGATGCCCGGCGATCAGGCCTTCACCTACACCGCGACGACCGAGGGCCGCTTCGCCGATCCCAGCGAGTTCGAGCAGGTCATCCTGCGCTCGGATCGCAATGGCGGCGCGCTGCGGCTGAAGGATGTTGCACGCGTGGAGCTCGGCTCGCTGAACTACGCGACCGTTTCCACACTGAATGGTGCGCCGACTGTGCCGATCGGCGTCTATCTGCAACCGGGCGCCAATGCGCTCGCCGTTGCCGCTGAGGTCAAGGCGACCATGGACCGGCTGTCGCGCCGCTTCCCCGGCGGACTGCACTATGACGTTCCGTTCGACACCACGCGAGCGATCGCGGTCTCGATCCATGCGGTGATCGCGACCTTCATCGAGGCGATCGCGCTGGTGATCGCCGTCGTGCTGCTGTTCCTGCAGAACTGGCGTGCGACGCTCATCCCGATCCTGGCCGTGCCCGTCTCGGGTCATCGGCACCTTCGCCGGCAT
>DATAPS010000357.1:0-4964 GCA_036265085.1 Acetobacteraceae bacterium
GTTCCGCAATCGCCTTGTTGAACATGTCGCGCAGATCGGTGTCCTCCGGGCGGAATGCCGCGCCGACGCCGATCCCGTGAATCGCGGGGATCCGCTCGATCTTCGAGATGACACGGCAGCAGCCATTGCCCTTCTTCTCGATGAAGTCCTGCTCCACCAGCCCCTCGCCCACGACGTAATCGAGGCGTCCGCTGGCGAGGTCGAGATTCGGCTCGTCCTGCGTCGGGTAGAGCTTGATGTCGCTGTCCGGGTAGAGTTTCTCGAGGAAGTTCGCGTGGATGGTCGAGGACTGCGTTCCGATCGACTTGCCCTTCAGAGCGGCCGGCGACACATCGTTGCTCTTGTTGCTCGCCTGCCCGGCGAACACCGGCGGCGTCGCGTAATACATGTCGGAGAAGATGACCTTC
Organism: Acetobacteraceae bacterium; assembly: GCA_036265085.1. Taxonomy (GTDB): domain Bacteria; phylum Pseudomonadota; class Alphaproteobacteria; order Acetobacterales; family Acetobacteraceae; genus DATAPS01. The sequence goes on from DATAPS010000357.1 coordinate 408, forward strand.
TTCTTGCGCTCGTCGGTGATGTTCATGCTCGAGAAGATCACGTCGAACTTGTTGGCGAGCAGCGAGGGAATGATCCCGTCCCAATCCTGGTTCTGGAACGTGCAGGTGAGATTGAGCTTCGCGCAGATCGCCTTGCCGTAATCCACCTCGAACCCGACGATCTCACCGCTCGGGGTCACGCTCTCGAACGGCGCGTAGCTCGCGTCCGTCCCGAACCGGACCGTCTTCCAGTCCTTGGCCTGGGCCGACGATGCCGCGAGGCCGACGGCGGCCGCCAGCAGCGCACAAAGTTTCGCGAAGCGCATGAAACCTCCACTCGTTTCTCGGGGTCGGCGTTGCGCCTGTGCCCCCGGTCTCTCCCGGCGCGCAGATAACGCCGAACTGTCGGACTTGTGAAGCAAACAGCATGCCGGTGGCCCTAAGGCGCGGCGCGTTCCCACAGGAAGGTCAGCTCGTGCTTGTTGTGAAAGAGATGCACCACCCGCGCCCCGGGGATCGCCGCGAACGCCTCGGCGGTAGCGTGATCCGTCTCGCCCTGGAACTTTATGGTGCAGACGATTCGCGCCGGAGCACCCGCCGCGATCCATCGTTGCACGAGCGACAGCAGGCGCTGCGGATAGGCGACCACGTCGCTGCATAGCCAATCGACCGGCGTCGGGTCCTGCGCGAACGCGCTGCCTTCGCGAGACGTCACGCCGGGCATCGCGGCAATCGATGGGTCGAGCGGTGCCTTGTCGATCGCCGTCACCATCGCGCCGAGCTGGGCGATGGCCCAGGTCCATCCGCCGGGTGCGGCCCCGAGATCGATGCAGGTCTCGCCCGGACGCGGCCACGCGCCCATTCGCGTGCACGCCTCCCAGAATTTGAGGTAGGCGCGGCTCGGCGGCCCGGTCCGGTCCTCGACGAAGCGGCATTCGCCGTTCGGAAACGGGCTGGTCTTGGTCGGGCTCGCCAGCATCCGATCCGGCGCGAGCAGGGTCCACGCGCCGAGATGCGCCGCCGGCGCGGGTTCGGGGAATACCAGCGGCCGCGCCTTAACCGGCGGCAGCCGTTCCGCGATCAGGGCGCTGCGGCGGTGGTGATCGACAGCGTATCCTGCCCAGTTCCGCTGCATCGCCCGCAGCACATCCGCGCCCGTCTTGATCGAGGGCACGGCGATCTCGCGCGGGTCGGTCCACGCATCGAGCGCCCACGCCGCGGGCACCGGCGCATCCGGCGAGAGCGCCAGCCGCGCGCGCCGGGTCGAAACCGCGACGCCACGCCGCGCCAGCTCCTCGGTCAGCACGCTCTCGAACCCCTCCGCCGCTAGGTAGGCGGCGCGGGTCATGCGCTGCGCCGGAAGGCGGAGGCGGCGAGCACGAGCCAGGACAGGATCAGCATCGTCCCGCCGACGGGTGCGAACGCGCCGACGGGGAGGTCCGCCAGTTCGTGCCCATACACGCCGCCGCAGAAGAGCAGTGTGCCGAGCGCGAAGCCCGACGCCGCGAGCCGCGCGAGCAGGCCGCCGCGTGGCAGCCACGCCCCCACGGCCACGAGCGCGATGGCGTGCCACCCCTGCATTTCGATCGTGTTGCGGACCGCACCGAGCGCCGCGGGCGAGAGTGACGCCAGCCCGTGTGCGGCGAGCGCGGCCATCGCGACCGCCGCGGAACCGGCGAGGCCGCCGAAGAAGATGCAGAAACGGCTGAACATGCCGAGCGTGTATAGGTTGGAGTAGCGCACCACAAACGCCTCGACCACCAGCAATCACCCGTTCCGGTGCGCAAAACCCGCGTGTAGAAACCTCTTATGCCGCGCGGCGATCTATTTCCCGAGATCGGTCCCTATGAGACCGGCTTTCTCCCCCTGACGGCTGGCCACGTCATGTACTGGGAGCAGGTCGGCAACCCGCGCGGCTATCCCGTTCTGTTCCTCCATGGCGGCCCCGGCGCGGGCGCGGGCGCGGTGCATCGGCGGTTCTTCGATCCCGGCTTCTGGCGCGTCGTCATCTTCGACCAGCGCGGCGCCGGACGATCCCGCCCGCTCGGCAGCCTGGAGGCGAACACCACCGCCGAGCTCGTGCTCGACATCGAGCGGTTGCGCCGGCATCTCGGCGTCGATCGCTGGCTCCTGTTCGGCGGGTCATGGGGCTCGACCCTCGCGCTCGCCTATGCGCAGGCGGTGCCGGAGCGGGTCAGCGGCTGCGTGCTGCGCGGCGTGTTCCTCGGACGGCGTGAGGAGGTCGCGTGGTTCCTCGACGGGGTCCGCACGGTCTATCCGGACGCGCACGCCGCATTCGCCTCGTTCATTCCCCATGAGGAGCGCGACGACCTGCTCGGCGCCTACTACCGGCGCCTGACCGATCCGGACCCGGCCGTGCACATGCCGGCGGCACGGGCCTGGTCGATCTACGAGGGCTCCTGCTCCACCCTGCTGCCGAGCCCGGACACGGTCGCCTCCTTCGCACAGGACCGCACGGCGCTCGGGCTCGCGCGGATCGAGGCGCATTACTTCGCCCACGGCCTGTTTCTCCCGCCCGGCGGCCTGCTCACGTCGATGCACCGGCTCGACGGCATCCAGGCCGAGATCGTGCAAGGGCGCTACGACATGATCTGCCCGGCCACCACGGCCTTCGACCTCGCCGCGGCGTGGCAGGCCGCGCGGCTCACCATCATCCCTGATGCGGGCCACTCGGCGCTGGAGCCGGGCATCCGCCGCGCCCTCGTCGCCGCCGTCGAGCGATTCCGCAGCGGCGCCTGACGGTTCACGAGCGGATCGGGCGAACGCGGTCACCCCGTGTTGCCCCGCGGCGCCGATGGTATCAGCGTCGCGGGGCATTGAGGGGGGCGGCGCATGAAAGTCGGCGTGATCGGGCTCGGATCGATGGGGGTCGGCGCGGCCCGGCGATTGCTCGAAAAAGGCCACGAGGTGCATGGCTGCGAGCCGCGCGACGACGTGCGCACGGCCTTCGCGGCGGACGGCGGGCACCCGGTCGCACGGCCCGACGAGCTTCCCCCGGACCTCGCCGCCATCATCGTCTTCGTCGTGAACGCCACGCAGGCCGAGGACGTGCTGTTCGGTCCCCACGCGGTGCCGATCGGCCTGAACGCCGTCGCAATCTGCTGCACGACCCTGGCCCCGGACGCAGCGGTGCGGCTGGAGGCGCGCCTCGCCGAACGCCAGGTGCCGATGCTGGACGCGCCGGTGTCGGGCGGAACGCGCGGCGCGCGCGAGGGCACGATGACCGTGATGGCGTCGGGATCCGAGCTTGCCTTCGCGCGCGCCGAGCCCGTGCTCGCCGATATGGCGGGGAAGGTCTGGCGTCTCGGCGAGCGCGCGGGCATCGGCAGCACCGTGAAGATGGTCAACCAGCTCCTCGCCGGCGTGCATATCGCCACAGCCGCGGAGGCGCTCGCACTCGGCATCCGCGCGGGCGCCGACCCGAAGACGCTCTACGACGTGATCAGCAGCTCGGCCGGCAGCTCGTGGATGTGGCAGAACCGGGTGCCGCACATCCTGGCCGGCGACGACACGCCACATTCCGCAGTCAACATCTTCGTCAAGGACCTCGGCATCGTGCTCGACCAAGCGCGGGCGCTCACCTTCCCGCTGCCGCTCGCCGCCGCCGCGCACCAGCTCTTTCTCGCCGCTGCCGCAGCGGGACATGGCGGACGCGACGATGCGTTCGTCATCCGCGTCTGGGAGGCGCTGAACGCGATCCGGCTGCCGGAACCGACCTCGTCCCCCTAGCGGAGGCGCATGGCCCCCGCCGTTCGGTGCTGTTACGGTGGCACGACGCGATCGGAGGATACCGGCATCATGGACAGCACCGTAACCGTGGCCCAGACGAAAACCGTGGCCCAGACGAAGCGCGATCTCGACACGCCCGCGTTGCTGGTCGACCTCGACGTGCTCGAGGCCAACATCGCGCGCATGGCCGGGACCTGCCGCGCCGCCGGCGTCTCCTGGCGTCCGCACATCAAGGGCGTGAAGACGCCGGAGATCGTGCAGCGCGAGCTCGCCGCGGGCGCGATCGGCGTGACCTGCGCCAAGGTGGGCGAGGCCGAGATCATGGCGAACGCGGGGGTGCGCGATATCCTGATCGCCAACCAGATCGTCGGCGCGCCGAAGATCGCGCGGCTGCTCGACCTGCTCGATCGGGCGGACGTGAAGGTCGCCGTCGACTGCGCCGCGCATGTGCAGGCCCTCGGCGCGGCCGCCGCCGCGCGCGGCCTCACGCTGGGCGTGGTGATCGAGGTGGACAGCGGCATGCACCGTGCCGGCGTTCAGCCCGGCGAACCGGTCGTGGCACTCGCCCGCGCGATCGCCGCGCAACCCGGCCTGCGCTTCCGCGGGCTGATGGCGTGGGAAGCGCATGTCGTGATGATCCCGACGGCGGCCGAGAAGGAAGCCGCCGTTGCCGAAGCCGTCGGCAAGCTCACTGCCTCCGCGCAAGCCTGCCGCGACGCCGGCCTTCCCGTCGAGATCGTGAGCTGCGGCGGTACCGGATCCTTTCCCTACTGCGCGCGTCAGCCGGGGGTGACCGAGGTGCAGGCGGGCGGCGGCATATTCAGCGAC
>DATAPS010000358.1:0-7176 GCA_036265085.1 Acetobacteraceae bacterium
CACCCGCGTCCGTCCCGCACCCATCGACCGCGCGGCCTCGACGTACTCACGCGACACCAGCGCGAGCGTAGCGCCGCGCGTGACCAGGGCGAAGCGGGGTATGCCCGCGATGCCGACCGCGAGCGCTGCGTTCACCAACCCGACCCCGAGCACCGACACGATCAGGATCGCCAGCACGATCGGAGGAAAGCCGAGCATCGCGTCGATGCCCCGTGCACCGACCGCATCCAGCCGCCCGCCCGCATACGCGATCGCCATCCCGAGGGTGGACCCGAACAACAGACTGATCGCGACCGTCGATACGCCCATGCCCAGTGAGAAGCGCGCGCCGTACATCACGCGGGCGAGTATGTCCCGACCAAACAGGTCGCAGCCGAACGGATGCGTCACCGACATCGGTGCGAGGCGGCGGCAGACGCCGGTCGCGTTCCAGTCATAGGGCGCGAGAAGGGGCGCGAAGACCGCCTGGATCAGCAGAATCACCAAGACCAGCACTCCCGCCATCGCCGCCGGGCTTTGCAGCACCCGAGGCAGCAGTCGTCCGCGGGTGGCCAAGGCGGGGGCGGTGCCGCTCATCCGGGGGCGACGCGCGGATCGAGCAGGCCATAGGCGACGTCGATCAGCACGTTGACGAGCACGTAGGCCGCCGTGGTCAGCACGACGATGCCCTGCACGAGCGGATAGTCCTTCTCTAGCACCGCACGCACCAGCATCGCCCCGATCCCCGGTCGCGCGAATACGGTCTCCGTCACCACCGCCCCCCCGATCAGCAGGGCGAACTGAACTCCGAGCAATGTGAGCGGCGGGATCGTCGCGTTGACCATCGCGTGCTTGGCGACGACGCGGGCGGCCGTCAGGCCCTTGGCGCGGGCAGTGCGGATGTAATCCTGGCTCATTACGTCGATCACGCTCGCCCGGATCAGCCGCGCGAGGCCGCCCGCTAGGAACAATCCGACGGAAATGCTTGGTAGGATCAGCGCCACCAGGCCGCTGCCGATCACCGGCACCCAGCCGAGGGACGTCGCGAAGACCTGGATCAGCATCATCGCGATCCAGAAGCTCGGCAGCGACACCCCGGCGATCGCAGTCGCCATGCAGATCGCGTCGATCCAGCCGTTCGGGCGTAATCCCGCGGCCACCCCGAGCGGGATGCCGAGTGCCAAGCCCACCAGCAGGCCGCCGCCGGCGAGCTGGAGCGTGTAAGGGAGGTCGTGGCCGATCATGCCGATCACCGGCTGGCGGGTGCGGAAATCGTCCCCGAAATCGCCGGTGACGGCGCGGCCGAGGAAATCGACGTATTGCATGACGAACGGCCGATCGACCCCGAGCCGTGCGCGTTCCGCCTGCATCGCCTCGTCGGAAACCGGCGTGCCGCCGAGCATCAGCAGCACCGGATCGCCGGGGATCAGGTGCATAGCGCCGAACACGACCGTCCAGGTCAGCAGCAGTGTCGGCACTGCGGAGAGCAGCTTGCGGAGGACGAGCCGCATGGGTCAGCCGAATGGGGCGGGGTCGAGGAAGCGGCGGAGGACGTTTTCCGTCAGGCGCGTCAGCGGGCTGCGGTAGTTCTCGACCAGTGGGCTGCCGACATGAGTTATCGAGCCCACGGAGAGCACGGCGCCTCCTGCCGCGGTTTCAAAGAACACCATGTCGGCGCAGGACCAGTCCTCGCGTGGCTTGGGGTGTTTCAGGACAGCATGTCCTCGTTCACAGGGCCGTAATCGTCGTGGATGACCACGCCCGTCGCGACAATCAGCGCGTTCGGCGGCGTGCCCCAATGGAGATCGTCGCTGTCGAGCTCGAAGCCTGCGGCACCGCCTCCCATGAACCCCACGTCGCCGAACGGTTCGCCCGGCTGGGAGCGCCCCCGGCTCGCGGCCATCCTCATCGGTCCGGAGAGCGATTCGCGCGATATTCCGGACCGTCCGGACTCGGATCGGCGCAGAGATGACGCACGAAGCGCAGGTCGAACGGGGGATCGGATGCGTTGCTGATCATGAAGCGTTCGATTTCGCCGGGCTTGACACTCCAGCGATCGGAATAGCCGGTGAGAGGGCGCAACGTTCGAGGCTCCACGCGTCGATTTGTCCCGCAAAGCCTATCGGCCGATCCGCGACGGAGTAAACACGCCGCCGTTGCCGCCGCAGCTGCCGTCCGCTCATACTCGATGTCTCGCGCAGCCGGAGATTGCCATGCGTCGCATCGGTCCCGCCCTTTCCCGCCGCGCCGTGTTGGCCGGCGTGCTCGCCGCACCCGCGCTTTCCAGGGCGCGCGCGCAATCCGAAAAGGGACTCACGCTGACCTGGGGGGAGGACGACAACGCGGCGCGCACTTACGATCCGCGCGTCACAAGCTCTCGGCACGAGACGCAGGTGATCGTACAGGTGTTCGACACGCTCGTCGCCAGCGATGGGTCGAACAAGCTTTGGCCCGGTCTTGCGACGTCGTGGGACATCGCGCCTGACGGCAAGAGCGTGACGCTGAAGCTGCGCGAGGACGTGCAGTTCCACGACGGCACGCTCTTCGATGCCGACGCCGTGAAGTTCAGCTTCGACAGCATCGTCGATCCCAAGCTCGCAAGCGAAGCCGCGATCACGCAGCTCGGTCCGTATGCCGGCGCCGATGTCATCAGCCCGTCGCAGATCCGCATAAACTATTCGCAGCCCTTCGGCGCGGCACTCGCGAGCTATGCGGAAGGCACGCTCGCACCCGTGTCGCCGACCGCGGTGCGCAAGCTCGGGAACCAGGGCTTCGCGCGCGCGCCGGTGGGTACGGGACCGTTCCGCTTCGTCTCGTGGCAGGATGGGCAGCAGGTCCTGATGGAACGCTTCGATGCCTACAACTGGGGACCGCCCTACTTCACGCATCGCGGCCCATCGAAAGTCGCACGGTTGGTCCACCGCTACATCCCCGACGCATCCACGCGGGTCGCCGCGCTGGAGGCAGGCGAGATCGACATGTCGGATGCAACCCCCGTGCTCGACATGAAGCGCTTCGCCGACGACAGGCGCTACGGAACGTTGGAGGGCAATGCGTCCGGCGTTCCGTTCGGCCTCGAGCTCAACGGCAGCCGCGGCATTTTCCAAGACGTGAGCGTCCGCCGCGCGCTTGCCATGGCGATCGACCGCACGGATCTCGCCGATAACCTGTTCTTCGGCATGATCGGCCCGGCATTCGGACCGCTTTCCACGAGCACGCCGGGATACTGGCCGGGCGCCGAGAAGATGTATCAGCCCGACCCGAAGGCGGCGATCGCGCTCTTGGAGGAGGCCGGATGGAAGCCCGGCCCCGGCGGGATCCGGGCGAAGGACGGACAGCCGCTCTCGGCCTTCTACGGTGCGCCGCCGCCGCTCGAGCCGGATACCGCGGTCGAGGTCCAGGCGCGGCTCAAGCGCGTCGGCTTCGATATCCGCGTCGAGACGATCACCTTCGCGCGCAATCAGGACCTGGTGTTCAACAACACCTATGACATGCTGCCGGTGCGCTGGGCGCAGGCGGATCCGATGTGCCTGGAAAACCTGTTCTCGAGCTTGAACATCACCACACCGGGCCATTACAAATACAACTGGATGCATCTGAGCGACCCGAAGCTCGACGCGCTGTTCGCACAGGGGCGGGCCGAGACCGATCAGGCGAAACGTACCGAGATCTATGGCGAGGCGCAGAAGATCATCATGGACACGGCGCTCTGGTTCCCAGTGCATAACCAGGTCGAGACCGTCGCGTATCACGTGAACCGCAAAGGCTATCGTTTCGCGCGCACCGATTGGAACGTGCTGTTCTACGACGTGGACGCCGCCTGATGTCGGGACTGCTTGACGGCCGCGCCGCCATCGTGACCGGCGGCGCGGGGCGGATCGGACGTGCGATCGCCGCCCTGATGATGCGCGAGGGGGCACGGGTGGCCATCTCGGACGCGAGCGGAGAGCGGCTGCAAGCCGCGAGGGCGCATCTGCCGGACGTGGCGACCGTGCGGGCCGACGTCAGCGATGCGGACAACGTGACCCGGATGGTGGACGAGGCCGAGGCGGCGATCGGGCCGGTCGATACGCTGGTGGCCAATGCCGGGGTGTTTCCGAACGCGCCGCTGCTGGACATGGCGCTCGACGAATGGGAGCGGGTGTTCGCGGTCAACGTGCGCGGCGTGATGCTGTGCAATCAGGCGGTGGCGCGGCGCTGGGTGGCGCGCGGGACGAAGGGCGCGGTCGTCAACATCTCGTCGGGGGCGTCGCGCTCGGCGCGGCCGGGCGGGTCGCATTACTGCGCATCAAAGGCGGCGGTGAACATGATGACGGAGGTATGGGCCGCCGAGCTTGGGAAGCACGGCATCCGGGTGAACACGGTGCTGCCGGGGCTCGTGATGGACCACGTGATGACGGAGGAAGATCCGACGGGACACCCCTACGTCAATGCGATGTTCCGCGCGACGCCGCTTGGGCGCACCGGCGATGCCGCCGATATTGCGGAGTCGGTGGTGTTCCTCTGCTCGGATCGCTCGTCCTGGACCACGGGGGCGACGTTGCAGGTCAGCGGCGGTTCGCATTGCGGCCGGACCACGGCACCGTTGACGCGGGGACTGTGGCGGCTTCAGCCATGATGTTTGGTTATTGAACCTAACGAACACGACGTGCGACCGCGCGGCACGATTAGTCTAGTTCTTGCGCCGTCTCCGCACCAAACCGAGCCCGGCCAGACCGACGCCGAGCACAGCAAGCGGTGGAGGCTCGGGAACCGGTGGGTCGGTCACGTTGATCGAGGCGTTTGTCGAGCCGCCGATCGGCAGGAACGTCACCGTGAATTCGACCGTCTCGGCGAAAACGGTCGAGGGAGAAATCCCGAATGGTGATGTCACGGTCGAAGATGCGCCATTCGACGAGAGAACAGCAGATCCGTATTCGCTGCCTGCCGGCGTCTGGAACAAGTCGGCGTTGCCGCAGTTTGGCACGGAGCACGCGTATTCGTACGTGGCGAACGACACGCTCGGCGCGTTCTGGGTCGCATTGTCGGTATAGACGCTCTGAATACCGGCGAAGCTTCCGGCTAACCTGAGTTCCGTCACGTAGATTGTGACGGACCCTTTCACACTCCCAATCGCGGTCAGGCCGACATTCAAGTTCGGCTCGGGAAGCGTCGGGGAACCCGTCGCCGTACTGGTGATGGTGAAGGCGCCTCCAGGCCCAACGCCTCTCCAGCTCGCCGTTGTGTCAGCGGATTGCGACAAGTCAATGATCCCGCCGCCAAACGAAACTCCGATGTAGACGGCGGTCGCATGGGCGGCCGGGGCGACAAGGGCGGTCGCCGCGAGCATGGCAAAGCCGCCGAGCATTTTTTGTCGAAGGCGCATCGATACGTCCTGAAAGCGAGATATAATGGCATGTAGCAATACGCAGCCCGTGATGGCAAACGTAATTTTCTCACCTTGTTAACGCTTGTATGGTTTGTGCCGGAAACCGTTGTGTAAGATTCTTAGACGCTGCAGCTTCCGGACGGGTACGGGTCGGCTATCGATCACCGCAATGTACGAGCCGCCGCCATGACATCCGTCGCATGGCCTTCGACTTTGACCTTCGGCCACACCTTCGCGATCATTCCGGCTCGATCGATCAGGAACGTCGACCTCTCCATGCCCATGTACTTCTTGCCGTACATCGATTTTTCCACCCATACGCCGTAAGCTTCGGCGACGCTGGCGTCGTCCGACGCGAGTGGGAACGTCAGCTGATATTTTTCCGCGAATTTCTCAATCGGCTTGATCTTGTCTTTGGAGACGCCGACCACGTCGATGCCGATCTTGCCGAGCTGCGGCAAGGCCTCCTGGAACGCGCAGGCCTCCTTGGTGCAGCCGGGGGTATCGGCCTTCGGGTAGAAATAGAGCACGAAAGGCTTGCCTCTCATGCCGGCGAGGCTGACGGTTCGGCCGCCGCTCGCCGCCATCGTGAAGTCCGGTGCCGGATCGCCTTCCTTCAAGCTCACGTTCAGTCCTCCCCCGCCGAAGCAGTCGGCTCGTCTCTGCCATTCACAGTGGTTCGATCGCGGTCCGTGTCAATTCCGGGGCGGCCGCGCACGTCGCCGATGGGACCGAGGACCCGCTCGAAAGCGAACCGCACTTGGGCGGCCAGGCGAGCGAGCGCCTCGCGAAGCGCGAGAATGTCACGCGGCGGCGGACCGGCGAGCGCCGGGCCAACGGTCGTGAGCAGGATTTCCGCGGTGGCCTCGCCGACCGGCTCCGGCGCTGTGCGTGCCGCCGTCAGGCGGAGTACGCCCTGGACGGTCCGCCAAATCCGGTCGCCGCGGATCAGCAGGGCGGCCGTGTCACCGGAGAGCAGGCCGGCGTCGCGCAGATTCGCCAGGGCGATGCGCGTCACCGGGGACGCAGCATCGGGCCGGATCAATTGCAGCGCCTGTGCGATGAACTCGACCTCGATTTGACCGCCTGCACGGGGCTTTACATCCCACGGCCCGGCCGGTGGGAGTTCCCGCAGCATGCGCCGCCGCATCTCGACCGCATCGGCACGGATGCGGTCGGGCGGACCTGCCGCGGTGATCGCCTCGCCGATGACCGCTTCCACCCGCTCCCGCAGCTCCGCAGGCCCAGCCACCACCCGTGCCCGGGTCAGCGCCATCCGCTCCCATGTCCATGCGTCCTCCGCGTGGTAGCGGGCGAACGCACGGAGCGAGACGGCCACCGGCCCCTTATTGCCCGACGGGCGAAGCCGCATGTCGATGGCATACATGGGGCCTTCCGCGTCGGGCGCCGTAATTGCGGCGACGACAGCGTGCACGGCGCGGATGAACCACTGGCTCGCAGGCAGCTGACGCGGGCCGGTGCTCTGGGAGACGCCTTCGGGATGATCGTAGATGAACATCAGGTCGAGATCCGACCCGGCCATCATCTCCCGGCCACCCGCCTTGCCGAGTGCGACGAGCGCCATTCCGCCTCCGGGTACTTCGCCGTTGCGGCGCGTGAAGTCGGCGAGCACACGATGGAGCAGTTCCGACAAGGCAGCGTCGGCCAGGTCCGCCCGCAGCGCCCCTGCCTCATCGACATCGATCCGGCGCTCGATCGTGGCGACCGAGATGCGGAAATCCTGCTCCCTCACGGTCGAGCGGATGATCGCGATCGCGTCCTCCAGGGATCGTGCGTCGGCCATCCGTGCCGCCAGCGTTTCGGTGACG
>DATAPS010000359.1:0-10422 GCA_036265085.1 Acetobacteraceae bacterium
CGGAGGTGATCGTGATGCCGCGCTCGCGCTCCTGCTCCATGTAGTCGGTCGTGGTATTGCCGTCGTGAACCTCGCCGATCTTGTGCGACACACCGGTGTAATACAGGATGCGTTCGGTCGTGGTCGTCTTGCCCGCGTCGATATGCGCGGTGATGCCGATGTTGCGAATCTTCTCGAGCGGCGTCGTGGACACGGTGGCCTCCTTGAGCCAGGACATGTGGGGAGCCAGGACATACGGGCGGAGCGCGGCGAGGCATTCCCCGCGCGCTCTGCTCAACCCGGCTCGTCACGCCGGCTGGACCTGGGCGTGATGTGCCTCCGCAGGGGCCGATTTGCAAGCAGACATTGCCGCAGCCCCGAACGCCGGCAAGCGCGAGTCTCACGATTTGTCACCATGACGATACCCGCGTGCGACACGTCCGACGCTATTGTCGCCCGATGGACACGCGTACCGTTCAAGCGCTGATCCGCTTCGGCCTCGGCCGCCGGGGCGGTGAGGCTGCGCCGGGCAATCCCGATGCGTGGCTCGCCCGCCAGCTCGACGGTCCCGACCCCGCACTTGCGGTGCCCGGCTCAAGCTTCGCGGACGGGCTGATCGCCCTCCGCGAGGATCGCAAGGAGCGCGAGGCGCTGAAGCTCACCGGGGTCCCGCCCGGCGCCCCGGGGGCGGAGAGCGCGCCGCACCGGGTCCGCGACATGATCCGCGCCGACGGCAAGGCGCTCGCCGACCACGTCCTGGCCACCGACATGCCGTTTCGCGAGCGGCTGGTGTGGTTCTGGGCGAACCACTTCACCGTCAGCGTGCGCCGGCCGGAATGCGCCGCGCTCGTCATGCCGTTCCTGCGCGAGGCGATCCGCCCGAACGTGAACGCGCGGTTCGTGGGCATGCTGTTCGCCGTGATGCGGCATCCGGCGATGCTGACATATCTCGACAACGCGCAGTCGATCGGGCCGAACAGCCCGGTGGGGTTGAAGACACATCGCGGCCTCAACGAGAACCTCGCCCGCGAATCGCTCGAGCTGCACACGGTCAGCCCCGCCGCCGGCTATACCCAGGCCGACGTGACGGAATATGCCAAGCTGCTCACCGGCTGGAGCTTCGCGCCGAACTACAATCCGCCGCAGTTCCTATTCCGGCTGAACGCGCATGAGCCCGGCCCGAAGACTGTTATGGGCCATACCTTTCCGGCCGGGGCGGAGGGCGGGATCGCGATCCTGACCTGGCTCGGCACCCATCCCGCGACCTACCGCAACATCGCCACCAAACTGGTCCGCCACTTCGTCGCCGACTCCCCGCCCCACGCCGACGTCGCCCGGATCGAGGCAGTGCTGCGGGCGACCGGCGGCGACCTCAAGGCGGCATCGCTGGAACTGACCCGGCTGCCGGACGCGTGGACGCCGATGGCCAAGCTGCGCTCGCCGTGGGACTACGTCGTCGCGGTCGCGCGCGCGCTCGACCTTCCGCCGGACAAGCGGCCCGAGCCGGCCGGGATTATGGCCAAGCTCGGCCAGCCCCCCTTCAATGCGCCCCTGCCGAACGGCTGGCCGGACACGGCGTCCGAGTGGTCGGCCCCGGAGACGCTGCTGCGGCGGATCGACTGGGCCTACGACGTGACCGGCCACGCCGGGGATGTTGATGCCGCTGCGCTCGCGGAAACGACTCTCGGCCCGCTCGCCCGCCCGGATATGCTGAAGGAGATCACCCGCGCCGGCTCGCGGCGAGATGCGCTGACGCTCTTGCTGACCTCCCCCGAATTCCAGCGGAGATGAGCATGACGCTCGCCCTGACCCGCCGCTCGGCCCTGCTCGGCCTCGGTGCCGCCTTCACGCTCGGCCGCGCCTCCCTGGCGCTGGCCGCGGCCGCCACCGACAAGCGCTTCGTCGTCGTGCTGCTGCGCGGTGCGCTGGATGGGATGTCGGCCGTCGTCCCCTATGGGGACCGTGATCTCGGCACATGGCGAAGCGAGATCGTGCCGCCGCAGCCGGGGCAGCCGAACGGCCTGCTCGATCTCGGCGGCTTCTACGGTCTGCATCCGGCGCTTGCCGGGCTTCATCAGATGTTTCAGGCGGACGAGCTGCTGCCCGTCCACGCCGTTGCCGGCCCGTATCGCAGCCGGAGTCATTTCGAGGCCCAGGACTACATGGAGTCGGGCGCCGACCACCGGATGACCAGCGGATGGCTGAACCGCGCCGTGAACTACATTCCCGCCCCCGGCAACCGCTCCGACGTCGCGATCGCCGTCGGATCGACGCTGCCCCTCGTCCTCCGCGGGCCGGTGGCGGTCGGGACGTGGATGCCGAAGACCTTCGGGGCGCCGCAGCCCGACCTGTACGCGCGCATCGCGATGCTGAGTGAACACGATCCGGTGCTCGGCCCCGCGATCGCGGACGGGCTCAGGGAGCGCGGCTTCGCGTCCGCGACACTCGGCGGGGACAAAGATCTGGGAAATGGCGCCTTCGCCGCCCTCTGCGAAGCGGCCGGCAAGATGCTGGCGGCGAACGATGGCCCGCGGATTGCCGCGCTCGAGATCGGCGGCTGGGACACGCACGCCGCCCAGCCGCAGCGGCTCGCGCCGCCGCTGCAGCAGCTCGATGCCGGTATGGTGGCGCTCAAGGGGGCGCTCGGCGACTCGTGGCGCAAGACCGCCGTGCTGGTGATGACCGAGTTCGGCCGGACCGTTCGGGCGAACGGCACGCGCGGAACCGATCACGGCACCGGCACGGTCGCCTTCGTGCTCGGCGGCGCGATCAGCGGCGGCAAGGTGCGGGCGAATTGGCCGGGACTGGCGCAGAACAACCTGTTCGAGAATCGCGATCTGCAGCCCACCACTGACCTCCGCTCGGTGGTGAAGGGTCTCTTGGCGCAACATCTCGGGCTCGACCGACGTGCGCTCGCCGGCGTGTTCCCAGACAGCGCCGGCGCGGCGCCCCTGCCCGGGCTGGCAAGCGTACGGGCGTAGGCGCGATCGCTCGACAGACTCACTATGCCGTGATAGTGCGCGCGGCGGGCCAAAAGCGCGGCTCGGAATAGGGGACGACGCAAATAGCCGGCGTAGCTTACCTGTTCGCGCTGCTGTCGCTGTTCGGCATTCTTCAGGCGGTTGCAGGCTTGATCTGTGTTCGGGGCTTCGTGCGCCGCCCCGGCGCCGTGCCCGCTGAGCGGCCGCCGTTGACGGTGCTCAAGCCGGTCTGCGGCGCCGAGCCGATGCTTGAACAGGCGCTCGCCTCCTTTGTGGAGCAGAGCTACCCGACGTTCCAGATCGTGTTCGGCGCGCATCACGAGGACGACGCGGCCGTCGCGGTCGCGCGCGGGCTGCAAGCGCGCTTCCCCGATAGCGACATCGCCGTGATCGTCGACGCCACCCAGCATGGCGCCAACCGCAAGATCGGCAATCTGCTGAACATGCTGCCGCACGCGAAGCATGACGTTCTCGTTTTCGCCGATAGCGACCTCCATGTGGCCCCTGACTATCTCGACCGTGTCGTCGCCGGGCTGGAGACGCCGGGAACCGGCCTGGTCACCACGATCTACACCGCCGCTCCGGCGGTCGCCGGGCTGCCCGCGCGCCTCGGGGCGACGCATCTGACGCATTCCTTCCTGCCTGGCGCGCTGCTCGGCTTCGCGCTCGGGCGGCAGGACTGCCTTGGCACGACCATGGCTCTGCACCGGGCGACGCTGGATCGGCTCGGCGGGCTGCACCGGTTGGCGCCGCATCTCGCGGACGACTATCTGCTCGCGAAGATGGTGCGGCAGCTCGGGCTCGATGTGCGGCTCGCAGATACCGTACCTGTGACGACGGTGCAGGACGCGAGCTTCGCAGGGCTGTGGCGGCACGAGTTGCGCTGGGCGCGCACCATGAGCGCGCTCGAGCCGGTGACGGTGGCGGGCGCCACGCTCCAATATCCAATCGTGTGGGCGGCTCTCGCGATCCTCTGCGCGGGCGGGGCGGCATGGGCGTTCGTGGCCTTCGCGCTCGCCTGGGCGGTGCGTGCGCTGGCCGGGGTCGCGGTCAGCCGTTCACTGCGCCGGGTCGCCGCACGCGCGCCGGAACCGCCGCCGGTCTGGCTCCTGCCCTTCAGGGACGTACTGTCGGCCGTGCAGATCGTCGCCAGTTACTGGACCGACGACGTGGTCTGGCGGGGCTACCGGCTGCGCGCCGACACGGCGGGCGACGCATTCAGGGCCGAGACTGCGAGCCTCTCACCCGAGGAGATCTAGCGGAACCGATGGCCGGCGCGTAACGGAGCACGGATGAGTGGGCTCCGTCGTCTCTCGATCGTTCTGGGCATCGCCGGCCTTGCGCTCGCCACGAGCCTGATCGCGTGGTTCGGCGCGGGCACGGTATGGCACGAAGTCGTATCGGTTGGACCGCTCGGCCTCGCTACCGTGTGCGCGTGGCAGATGCTGCTATTCGCGGCGCTCGGCTTCGGTTGGTTCATGGTGACCCCTCCCGGCGAGCGATGGCCGGTCGGCCTTTTCGTCTGGGCGCGTATGGTGCGCGACGGGGCGAGCAACTGCCTGCCGTTCTCCCAGGTCGGCGGGATCGTGTTCGGCATCCGCGTCGCGATTCAGCACGGCATGCCGTGGTCGCTCGCCGCTGCATCGACCGCCGCCGACGTGACTGCGGAATTCATCGCGCAGATCGCGCTGATCGCGGCTGGCGGCATCATCCTCGCCGACCACGCGCCCCAGAGCCCGTACACGGAGCCGCTGGTGATCGGCGTCGTCATCGCGATGGTAGCCGTGGGCGCGTTCATCTGGTTGCAGCGCGGCGCGGCGGGGGTGTTGACGCCACTCAGCCGCCGCATCCTGGGCATGTGGCACCTCGACGCCGAAGCGCGGATGAATCAGCTGCAGGCGGAGATGACGCGGATCTATGGCAATCCGGCGCGTGTCGCGGCGAGCGTGGTCATCCATTGCGTCTCATGGTTCGGCACCGGCGTCGCGAGCTGGATCGCGTTCCGTCTTGTCGGCTCTGGGATCCGCTTGCTCGACGCGCTCGCGATCGAAGCGCTGTTGCACGCTGTACTTGCCTCCGCGGTGCTGGTGCCGGGCTATGCCGGCGTGCAGGAAGCAGCTTATGTCGGCATCGGCGCGCTGTTCGGGCAATCGGCCGACGTGGCGCTCGGCGTGTCGCTGCTGCGGCGCGCGCGCGATCTGGCGCTGGGCATCCCGATCCTGCTGATCTGGCAAGCGTCCGAACTGCGGCAGCATCGCGCGTCGGCGGCGCGGGAGAGAGCGCGATGAAACTGGCAGGCTTTCGGGCGGCCGGGCGGACGAGCTACGGCGCCGTTGCGGACGACGGGATCATCGATCTCGGCCGACGCTTCGGTGCGCGCGCCGCCGATCTGCGCGCGTTCATCGCGGCCGGCCTGCTCGAAGCGGCGCGCGGTGCAATCGCCGGCGCCTCTGCGGATCACAGCCTTGCCGATGTGGTGCTGCTCCCGCCGGTGCCGGCGCCGGAGAAGATTTGGTGCATCGGCGTGAACTACCCCGACCGCAACGCGGAATATCGCGACGGCAGCGACGCGCCGGAATACCCGAGTGTGTTCGTGCGGGTGCCGACCTCGCTGGTCGGGCACGGCACGCCGATCGAGCGGCCGCGTGTCTCGGAGCGGCTCGATTACGAGGGCGAGATCGTGCTTGTGATCGGGCGGGGTGGGCGGCACATCACGCGGGAGGCGGCGTTGTCCCATGTGTTCGGGATGACGCTCTGCAACGAGGGCTCGGTGCGCGATTGGATGCGGCACGGCAAGTTCAACGTGACGCAGGGCAAGAACTTCGATCGCTCCGGCAGCATGGGGCCATGGATCGTGACTGCGGACGAGGCCGATCCGGCGGCGGCGCGCACGCTCACGACGCGGGTGAACGGCGAGATTCGGCAACAGGATTCGACGGACCGGCTCGTGTTCGGATTCGCGTATCTGATCGCCTATCTCAGCGCCTTCGCGACGCTGTCGCCGGGCGATCTGATCGTGACCGGCACGCCGACCGGCGCCGGCACGTCGTTCGATCCGCCGAAATGGCTGCGCGCCGGCGATGTGGTGGAGGTCGAGGCGTCAGGATTGGGGGTTTTGCACAACGCGGTTGTGGACGAGTCGTGACCAGCGTTGCGAAGGAACAAAAGGACTAACCTCGATGCCTGGAACGAAAAAGCCTCGCCGGAAATCAGGTGCGAGCATGCGGCCGAATACCTCCGCTGCTTCCATCGTCCCGGACCGCCATGCGATGGAAGCCTATCTCGCAGCGTCCACCGCGCGCGCCCGAGACGACGCTCTCGAAAAGGCGCAAGGCGTCATGTACGAGGCGTGGGAGCAGGCCGCGGCCCGCTCCCGTCTGGCGCTTGCCCGCAAGGCGCTCGGCATATCGCCTTTGTGCGCGGACGCTTACTGCCTGCTGGCTGGGGAGGCAAAAACGGACGCCGAAGCCCGTGCATTGTATTCGCGCGGCCTCGACGCAGGGGAGCTGGCGCTCGGGCCGGACGGCTTCTCCGAGTACGCCGGTCATTTCTGGGGGTTCCTCGAAACGCGGCCCTACATGCGCGCGCGCCACGGATTGGCTTTGACGCTGCTCAGGCTCGGCGAGGAGGAAGCGGCGATCTCCCATTTTCGCGCCATGCTCGAACTGAACCCGGACGACAATCAGGGCATCCGGTACCTGTTGCTCGCAACTCTGCTTCGCCGAGAGGATGCAGATGCGATCAAGGCTCTTCTCGCCCAGTACGAGGACGACTGGAGCGTCTACTGGCTCTATACCCGCGCCCTGATCGCATTTCGCGAGGGTCGGGCGGATGATTCGTCGACCCGCAAGCTGCTGAAGGAAGCACGTTCGTGCAACGAGCATGTGCCCGGGATCCTCGCGGGCACCGAGCCGAGCGTGACGACGGATCGCGGATACATCACGGCAGGCGGTCCCGAGGAGGCGACCGAGTATGTCCTGGATTGCGGCGCCGCGTGGCGACGAATCCCGGGAGCCGTCGCCTGGCTCGGAGCCGCCGAAGCTGACGGTCGCGCCGTTCGAAAGCCCGCGCGCAAGGAGCGCCCGTAGGTCCTCGTCCACTCGCGGCGGCGGCTATCGCTCGCGCTCCGCGTTCATCCAGAAACTGACCTCCGGCGTCTCGATCCCGATATACCGATCGGCCGCCTCGTCCTGGACGTAGAGGCGCCGCGCATCCGGGACGACGTCGAAGTCGACCACCTCTTCGATCACCCCGGTAAAGCGCAGCACGCCGACGATCCGACCGGTCAGGCGATCGACCGCGGCGATGCCCGGTTCGGATCGCCCGGCGTCGGCGAAGATCGGAAGTTGGTCGCGTTGCGCGCCCGCGCGGAGTGCGGAGAAGCCGACAAGCAGGACATCGCCGAGGCGTCGCAAACCGCGGGTGAAGCCCTGGAGTTCCGCAAGAACGGCCACGCTTCGGGTCGTTGGATCGACGCGCAGCAACTGCCCCGCACCGGAATTCAGGACATAGACCTGATCGTCGAACACGCGCGCGGAATGCGGCCGCAGCAGTCCGCTCGCGACAATCGCGTGAGTCTCCACGTCGATGACGACGCCGGCGTCCGGCGGATTCGCGCGGTAACCCTCGGCGATGTCCGATTGCGAGTAGGCCGTGACGTAGCGGATGCGGCCGGTCGGCTCGACTGCCAAGCTGTTGAGGTGGCAGCGATCATCCGGCTGCAGCGCCGAGATGAATCGCGGCTGCCACATCGGAACGAAGCTGACCGGCCCGTCGCTGCGGGCAAGGCATGAGAATCGCGTGTTGGCAAAGACAAGGCCGGGACCATCGAACAACATGTCGTGGATCAGGCACGGGCCGAGCCGCAACGCTCCCACCGGAACGAAGATGCCGTCGAACGCGTTGGTCTGGGCCGGATAATGCGGTGCGAGGCGGCGGGAGAGCGCGTAGACCGTGACTCCACGTCGCGTCGCGACCGCGAGTCGGTCCGGAGTTGCCGCAACGGCGATCGGCCGCGCGATCGGCGTGGCGCTGAGCATCGTCGCGTCGCGCTGCACGCCGACGCACATGATGCTGCCGGGAAGCGCGCCGATCACGAGCGATGCGCCGGTCCGGTCGAGGAACTCGACGAAACCGGAATCGGCTTCGGCGCGCAGGGCCGGGGCGTTCATCGTTCAGGTCGGCCGGCGCGCGGTGACTTCGATCTCGATCTTCATGCGTGGATCGGACAGTCCTGCTTCGATCATCGTCGCCGCCGGTCTCACATCCCCGAATGCGCGGCGCAGCACCGGCCAGCATAACGGGAAGTCGGCCGCATCCGGCAGGATGTAGCGCACGCGCACGACGTCTTCGAAGGAGCTGCCGGCCTCCCGCAGCGCATCGCCGATGTTCCGAAGCGCCTGCTCTGCCTGCGCAACGACATCGTCAGAGATGAGCATCGTCCGATAGTCGAACCCGGTCGTGCCGGAGACGAAAACCCATGCGCCGTCGACAACCGCGCGCG
The DNA here is from genome assembly GCA_036265085.1 of Acetobacteraceae bacterium. Taxonomy (GTDB): domain Bacteria; phylum Pseudomonadota; class Alphaproteobacteria; order Acetobacterales; family Acetobacteraceae; genus DATAPS01. The sequence continues at coordinate 8,464 of DATAPS010000359.1, forward strand.
CATACCCGATATCGGCCTCGAAGGACGAGCCCGAAGAAATGCGCCGGCGCATCTACGACCCCGCGCGGCGGGCGACCTCCTGCCGCACCATGATGCGGTGTGCGGCGGGTGTGCCGACGAGCATCTCACGCATTCTCCAGGACTTGTTGCCGCTGTCGTTCATATGGCATCTCCGGTGGTCACGGCGCCGGATAGCACGTAACAGGCGCGAGCGACCTCACCAAGCGCAACGCGTCGCAACGGTTCCGTTTATATGCCGCAAAGGGTGGAAAAGCGGCGCGCCGTCCCGCATGCTGCCCGCATGATCCTGAACCAATCGATCGACGGCGGGCGGCTGCTCGCCGATCTGCACCGCCTGCGCCAATTCGGCGCCTACAAGACCGGCGTGCACCGGCCGACCTATTCCACCATCGACATGCAGTCGCGCCTCTGGCTGATGGAGCGAATGCGCGACGCCGGACTGACGCCGGAGATCGACGGCATCGGGAACGTCATCGGCCGCGGCGAGGGCGAGGGTCCGCGCCTGCTGCTCGGCAGCCACACGGAGACGCAGAATCACGCCGGCTGGCTCGATGGCGCGCTCGGCGTGATGTACGCGCTCGAGGTCGCGCGCACGCTCGGCCGCGGCGTGGATGTCGCGTCGTGGGCGGACGAAGAAGGCCATTACGGCAACTTCCTCGGCAGCCGCTCCTTCGTCGGCGAGCTCGACGAGGCGGAAATCGACCGTCATGCCAACCGGTATCACGGCAAGACTTTGCGCGAGGCGCTTGAGGAGGCTGGGTTGGCGGGCAAGCCGCGGGCCCGGTTCGAGCCCGGCGGCTATTGCGGCTATCTCGAGGCGCATATCGAGCAGGGCGACGAGCTGGAGGCCAAGCGGCTGCGGATCGGCGTGGTCACCAGCATCGTGGGCATCTGGCAATATCGCATCTCGTTCGAGGGCGTGCAGAACCACGCCGGCACGACCCGCATGGCGATCCGTCGCGATGCCGGCCTCGCGCTCGTGCATTTCGCTAACGAGATCGACAAGCGCTTCCCCGCTGTGGCGGCGGCGCGGTCGGTCTGGACGATTGGGCGAATCACGCTGGATCCCGGCGCGGCAAGCATCGTGCCGGGCGGCGCGGAGATGATGTTCCAATTCCGCGACGCCGATCCCGACGCGCTCGCCCGCATGGAGGCCGCGCTCCGGGAGCTGGTCTCCGATTTCAACGCGGCCGAACGCTGCCCCGCGACGCTGCACACGGTCTCGCGCTCGACGCCCAAGGTGATGGACGACGAGTTCCAGGATGTGCTCGCCACCGCCGCCGAGCGCCACGCCGGCAGCCTGTGGCAGCGGATGCCGAGCGGCGCCGGGCACGACGCGCAGATGCTCGCGCGCGTGATGCCGGCGGGGATGTTGTTCGTGCCCAGCATCGGCGGGATCAGCCATCACTGGTCGGAGGACACCAAGGAGGACGACATCGTGCTCGGCTGCCAGGTGATGGCAGACGCGGTGGCGGCGCTGCTCGCGCGAGGGTAGACCGCGCCCCTTGCCACCGACGGAGCCGCCGCATGCGTGACCTGCAATACGCCCCCGACCTGCAATACGCCATCGTCCCGGTCACCGCGTTCCAGCAGAACTGTGCGCTGATCTGGGATGCCGAGAAGCGCGCCCTCGTCGTCGATCCCGGCGGCGAGCCGGGGCGCATCCTCGACGCGATCGAGGGCCTGCGGCTGCACGTCGAGACGATCGTGCTGACGCACGGGCATCTCGATCATGCCGGCGGCGCGCGAGCCCTCAAGGAAGAATACAACCGCCGGATCGCGCCGTCCGGGCGCGGACCGATCGAGCTGATCGGGCCCGATCCGCGCGACGCCTTCCTGCTCGACGAAATCGAGGTGTCGGCGGCGCAGTTCGGATTGCGCGGTATGCTGAACGTGAAGCCCGACCGCTTCCTGACCGAAGGCGACACCGTCACCGTC
>DATAPS010000360.1:0-13831 GCA_036265085.1 Acetobacteraceae bacterium
TACCACCGAGGTTGCCGTCGCCGTCTATGTCCTGAACCGCATGCTGGAACTCGGACGCCCGATCTCCGTCCGGATCAAATGAGTTCGGAAGGGGCTGGGGTTGCTGCGCCCCACTCGTCGATCGATGCAACAACGCCGCGAAAGCCGTCCCATTTCGGCTCGTACTGCCAAGCGCGGCCCACGGGGATGTCGGGAACAGATTGCGCCTCCATGGGTTCGATGGCTGGGTCCATGCCGGGGCGAACGAAGGAGAACATGCAGGGTTGCTGTTTCGTGTTCCGAGCTGCCGCGACACTACGAGGCGGTGCTCTACATCATCGCGCAGCACTTTGGCTTGACACCATACTCTGGGGACGACCGCTCCACCGAAAACCGGCCGGCCGGCCGGTTACCCCATCTACGAGGATGTAGACCCGCGTTGATCGACGGCTCTACCCTCACCCGCCATGTTTGGTGGGGGCAGCGATGCAGCGCAGGCAGGTTCTGGCCGGAGCGTTGGGTTTGGCGGCGATGGCGCGGTGGGCCCCCGCGATCGCAGCACCGGAGAAAACGCGCGTTCTGCACTTCGTTCCTCAGGGAAATCTGCAGAACCCCGATCCGATCTGGACCACCACCGTGATCGCCCGCAACCACGGCTACGTCATCTGGGACACGCTGTTCGGGCTCGACCAGGGTCTCCATCCGAAGCTGCAAATGCTCGCCGCTGCCGACACGTCGGAGGACAAGCTGACCTGGACGCTCACACTCCGTGACGGTCTGAAATGGCACGATAGCGAGCCGGTGCGCGCGCTCGATTGCGTCGCTTCGATCAGTCGCTGGAGCAAGCGCGACGGGTTCGGACAGAGGGTCGCCGCACAGACGGCCGGGATGACAGCGCTCGACGACAAGCGTGTGCAGATCCGCCTCACCAAGCCCTTCCCACTCCTGCCTTACGCGCTCGGCTCAGGCACGCCGTTCATGATGCCGGAGCGGATGGCCAAGACCGATCCGTATCAGCAGATCACGGAGTATGTGGGCAGCGGTCCTTATAGCTTCGTGCGCGACGAGTGGGTGTCGGGCTCCAAGGCGGTCTATGCGCGGTTCGACGGCTACGAGCCGCGCAACGAGGCGCCTGATTTCACCGCGGGCGGCAAGGTCGCGCATTTCGACCGAATCCAGTGGGACATTATCTCCGACCCGGGCACCGCAGCGGCCGCGTTGCAGCGTGGCGAGGTCGACTGGATCGAGCAGCCGCTGGTCGATCTGCTGCCGGTGCTCCGGCGTGCCCCCGGCGTGGTGGTCGAGGCGGTCGATCCGTTCGGGTCGATCGGCATCATCCGCTTCAATGACCTGCAGCCGCCGTTCGATAACGTGAAGCTGCGGCGCGCTCTGCTGCCCGCGATCGACCAATCGGAGTTCATGGCCGCGGTCATGGGCAACGAGCAGGACCTCGCGCGGACCGGCATCGGCATCTGGAGTCCGGGGACGCCCCTGGCGAACGACGTGGGCATGTCGGCGTTGAGCGGCCCGCGCGATCCCGCGCTTGCGAAGAAGCTGGTGGCCGAAAGCGGCTACAAGGGCGACCGCGTGGTGCTGCTCTCGCCATCGGATTTTCCGGCGATTCAGGCGATCGCTCAGGTGACGCGCGATGTCTTCGAGCGCGTCGGGCTGAACGTCGATTACATCAGCGCCGATTGGGGCACGGTGGTGGCGCGCCGCGGCAGCAAGGAGCCGGTCGAAAAGGGCGGCTGGAGCGCGTTCTGCACGTATGGCGACGGGATCGCCTACTCCAATCCGGGCCAGCACACCGGCATCTGGGGAAATGGGCAGCAAGGCTGGTACGGATGGTACACCAGCGAGCGGATGGAGAAGCTGCGCGACGCCTGGTACGATGCGCCCGATACCGCAACGCAGGCCCGGCTCGGACGGGAGATGCAGTTCCTCGCGTTCGACGAGGTGCCCTATATCCCGGTCGGCCAGTGGTTCCAGCCGATCGCGCGGCGCTCCGACCTCAGCGGGATCGTCCGCAGTGCGCTGCCGATCTTCTGGAACGTGCAGCGCGTCGGGACGTGACTACAGCGGCGCTTTGATCCAGGCGGCGAGCTCGCCGATCACGCCGCGGCGGAAGGCGAGCACGCAGATCACGAAGATCACGCCCTGCGTCACCGTGACCCATGCACCGAATTGCGCGAGGTAATTCTCCAATGACTGCGCGATCGTGGCGCCCATGACCGGACCGAAGATCGTGCCAAGGCCGCCGAGCAGGCTCATCAGCACCACGTCGCCCGACATTGACCAATGCACGTCGGTCAGCGTCGCGATGCCGAACACCAGGGACTTCATGCCGCCCGCCGCACCCGCGACGAAGGTGGAAAGCACGAACGCCATCAGCTTGTAGGTGTCGACGCGGTAGCCGAGCGAGATGGCGCGCGGCTCGTTCTCGCGGATCGCCTTCAGCACCTGGCCGAACGGCGAATGCACAATGCGGTGCATGAACAGGAACAGGATGAGGAACATGCCGGCGACGAACCAATACATCGACATGTCAGCCTGCATCGGGATCAGGCCGAACAGCGGCACGCGCGGCACCTGCTGAATTCCGTCTTCACCGCCGGTGAACGGCATTTCCAGGCAAAAGAAATAGACCATTTGCGCGAGCGCGAGCGTGATCATGGCGAAGTAGATACCGGTCCGCCGGATGGCGAGCCAGCCGACGATCACGCCAAGCACGGCGCCGACACAGCCGCCGATGAGGATCGCGAGCTCCGCCGACAGGCCCCAGTGCTTCGCGGTCCAGGCCGCGCAGTAGCTGCCCATCCCGAAGAACGCAGCATGGCCGAAGCTCATCAGTCCGACGTAACCAATCAGCAGGTTGAACGCGCAGGCGAACAGCGCGAAGCACATGACCTTCATCGCGAACACCGGGTAGATCCCGATGAACGGCGCCGCCACGATGATCGCGATCATCACGCCGAGCGCGATCGCCTGTGCACGGCCGAAGCCGAAGAAAACCTGGCGCGTTGGGAGGATCGGCGGCGCGAGGGCGGCGGTGTCGGATGCGCTCATGCTGGCCACGTTATGTGGTCCTCCCAAACAGCCCGGCGGGGCGCGTGAGCAGCACGATGACCATGACGACGAAGATCACGGTCGCCGAGGCCTGCGGGTAGAAGACCTTGGTGAATCCCTCGACCACGCCGAGGCCGAAGCCGGTCAGGATCGAACCGAGGATCGATCCCATCCCCCCGATCACGACCACCGCGAACACGACGATGATGAAGTTCGAGCCCATGCCGGGATTGACCGAATAGATGGGCGCCGCCAGCACGCCCGCGAAGGCGGCGAGCGCGACGCCCGCCCCGTAGGTCAGCGTGATCATGCGCGGTACGTTAATGCCGAAGGCCTGCACCAGCGGCGCGTTCTCGGTGGCCGCGCGCAAGGTGGCGCCGAGCGAAGTGCGCTCGATGACCAGCCAAGTGCCCAAACACACAACGACGGCCGCGATCACCACCCAGCCGCGATAGATGGGCAGGAACATGAAGCCGAGGTTAGTCGCGCCCTGCAGCGCGGCCGGAATCGCATAGGGCATGCCGGAGCTGCCAAATTCGTTGCGCGCAAGCCCCTCGATGACGAGCGCGCAGCCGAAGGTGAGCAGGAGGCCATAGAGATGATCGAGGCCGTAGAGGCGGCTGATCAGCGTCTTTTCCAGCAACACGCCGAACGCGCCAACGATGAGCGGCGAAAGGATGAGCGCGGGCCAGTAGCCGATGCCGAGATAGGTCAGCATCCCCCACGCCACGAACGCGCCGAGCATGAACAGCGCGCCGTGGGCGAAGTTGATGATGTTGAGAAGGCCGAAGATGATCGCGAGCCCGAGCGAGAGCAGCGCGTAGAACGCGCCGTTGATTAGTCCCAACAGGAGCTGGCCGAACAGCAGCGGGCCGGGAATGCCGAAGATCGTGATCATGCGGCGCGCTCCGCGCGAGGGATCAGGCTTTCACGAAGTAGCATCCGCTCTCGTTCAGCGGCTTCCAGGCCTGATCCGCCGGCGTCGTCACCGCGAGTTTGTAGTAGTCCCACGGACCGTGGCTCTCCGCCTTCGTCTTCACGGTGAACAGGTTGGCCGGACACAGGAACAGGCCGTCCTCGCGGATGGAGTTCTTACCGAACGCATCGTCGTCGGTCGGCATCTTCTTCATCTGGTCGACGATCGTCGCACCGCTCTGCTTCGCGGCATCCGCGCCCAGCTCCTTCACTGCTTTCAGAAAGTGCAGCGTAGCGGCGTAATCCGCGGCGTGGATCATATTCGGCCAGTTATTGGGCGTCTTCGGCACGACACGCTTGGTGAACGCCCGGGTGCGGTCGTTTAGATCCCAGTAGAAGCTCTCGGTCAGAGTCAGCCCGTTCGCCACATCGAGGCCGAGCGCATTGACGTCGGTAATAAACATCAGCATGGCCGCGATCTTCATGCCGCCTTCCGTCAGGCCGAATTCGTGCGCCTGCTTGATGCTGTTCACCGTGTCGCCGCCGGCGTTGCAGAGGCCGAGCACCTTCGCCTTCGAGGATTGCGCCTGGAGCAGGAAGGATGAGAAGTCCGATGTGCCGGGAAACGGATAGGGCGAAGCGCCGAGCACCTTCCCACCCGCCTTCTGAACGAAATCGGTGGTATCCCGCTGCAGCTGCTGCCCGAACGCATAGTCGGCGGTAATGAAGTACCAGCTATCGCCGCCCGCGTGAACAGTCGCGCCACCGGTCGACTTTGCGAGCATATAGGTATCGTACGACCAATGCACGATCGACGGCGCGCAGGCCTTGCCAGTGAGGTCCGCCGTGGCCGCGCCAGTGTTGAGGTACGCCTTGTTGCGCGCCTTGGCGACACCGGCGACGGCGAGCGCGACCGACGAGGTCGGCACGTCAACGATGACGTCGACGCCCTGACGGTCGTACCATTCGGAGGCGATCGAGGCGCCGAGATCGGGCTTGTTCTGGTGGTCGGCGGAGATGACTTCGACGGCGAAGTTCGGCGCGAATTCCTGCACGGCCTGCTTCGCGCAGATTACACCGGTGATCCCGCCCGTGTCGCGATACGGGCCAGACTGATCGTTCAGCACGCCAATGCGGATCGTCTTGTTCGCCTGCGCGCGGGCGCGGGAGCGGGGCAGCGCGGCGGTCAGCGGAAGGGCCGCGGCGCCGGTGAGCACGGAGCGTCGGTCGACCTGCATATCGTTACGCCTTCACCAGAGAGCAACCGCCCTCGGCGATCGGACGGAACGCCTGGTCGGCCGGGAGGCTCGACACCAGCTTGTAGTAATCCCAGGGATATTGGCTCTCAGACGGCTTCTTCACGGTCCAGAGATAGGACGGATGGATGCAGCGATTGTCCGCCCGGATCTCGCTCTTGCCGAAGCAATCGTCGTCGACCGGGATCTCGCGCATGCGGGCAACCGTCGCCGCGCCACTCTGGTGCACCGATCCGCCCATCGCCTCGGCAGTCTTCAGGAAATGCAACGCGCTGGAATAGACGCCGGCCTGCGTCATCGTCGCGCGCACGCCGGGCGCCTTCGGCTCGAACCGCCTCGACCACGCGCGGGTACGGTCGTTCGCATCCCAGTAGAACGAACTCGTGACCGCGATGCCCTGGGCCGTCTGCAGCCCGAGCGCGTGCACGTCACTGATGAACAGGAGCAGCGCGGCGAGCTGCGACTCGATGCCGAACTCCTTGGCCTGCTTAATCGAGTTCACCGTGTCCGCGCCGGCATTGGCCAAGCCGAGAACTTTCGCACCGGAAGATTGCGCCTGCAGCAGAAAGGAGGAGAAGTCCGACGTGCCAGGGAACGGATAAGCGGAGCTGCCGAGGACCTTGCCGCCCGCGCCCTCGACGAATTTTGTCGTATCGCGCTGCAGCGCCTTGCCGAACGCGTAATCGGCGGTGAGGAAATACCAGCTGTTCCCCCCCGCCTTCACCAGCGATCCCCCGGTCGACTTGGCGAGCTCGTAGGTATCGTAGACCCAGTGCACGGTGTTGGCGTTACAGGCCGAGCCGGTCAAATCGCTGCTCGCCGCGCCGGCGTTCAAGTGGATCTTGTTCTTCGCTTTCGCGACGCCGGCGATTGCGAGCCCGCAGCCGGAATTCGTGCCGTCGAGGATCACGTCCACCCCGTCGCGATCGAACCACTGACTCGCGATCGCGGCGGCCACGTCCGGCTTGTTTTGATGGTCGGCGGAGAGGATGTCGACCGCCATGTTCTTGCCGGCGACGCCGAAATCCTCGACCGCTTGGCGCGCGGCGGCGACCGAAACCTGGCCCGACAAGTCCTTGTATGTGCCGGACATGTCCGTCAGCACACCGATCTTGACGGCGAGCTTACCTTGCGCCCTGCCGCGCCGGAATGGGAGCGCCGCGGCGGAAGCGGCGGCGGATCCAAGCAGTGCGCGACGATTGATTTGCATGATGCCCCCTTTGACGACGCGCCTGCGGCACATGCCGCTCAGACGCCTAGATATTCGTGCAGCCTGTCCATGCTGCGTTCGAGCTCTGAATTCGGGATCATGTCGATGATGCTCCCGTGTTCCATGACATAGTGCCGGTCCGCTACGGTCGCCGCGAAGCGGAAGTTTTGCTCGACAAGCAGCACGGTGAACCCGCGCTGCTTGATCTCGCGGATGGTGCGGCCGATCTGCTGCACGATGACGGGCGCCAACCCCTCCGTCGGCTCGTCGAGCAGTAGGAGCTTCGCGCCGGTGCGCAGGATGCGCGCGATCGCCAGCATCTGCTGTTCGCCGCCGGAGAGCCTGGTGCCCTGGCTGCTGGCGCGTTCCTTGAGGTTGGGGAATAGCGTATAGATCGTGTCGAGATCGAGCCCGCCCGGCGCGGTGATCCGCGGCAGCATCATGTTCTCGGTCACGTTCAGACCGGCGAAGATCCCCCGCTCTTCCGGGCAGAACGCAATGCCAGCCCTGGCGATAATATCCGGACGTGCATCGACGAGCTCGCGGCCGCGATACGTGATCGAGCCCTCCCGGCGCGGGACGAGGCCCATGATGCTCTTCATCGACGTCGTCTTGCCTGCGCCATTTCGGCCCAGCAGCGTCACGACCTCGCCTTCTCTCACGTCGAAGGTGGCGCCGTGCAGGATATGGCTCTCGCCGTACCACGCATTCAGTCCGCTAACCGATAGCATCGGCTCACGCATGTTCGGTGCCGAGATAGGCGGCGATCACGTCCGGATTGCGCGAGACGGTCGCGTAATCGCCCTCGGCGAGCACGCGCCCGCGTGTAAGCACGGTGATCCGGTCGCAGAGTCCCTCCACGACGGAGAGGTTGTGTTCCACCATCAGGATCGTGCGCCCCGCCCGGATCCGGCGGACCAGCGCCACGACCCGCTCCACGTCCTCATGCGCCATGCCCGCGGTCGGCTCGTCGAGCAGCATCATTTCGGGGTCAAGCGCGAGGGTCGTCGCAATCTCGAGCGCGCGCTTGCGCCCGTAGGAGAGCTGCCCGGCCGGTGCATGGATGTAATCCTGCAATCCGACGTCGCAAAGCAGCTCCACTGCTCGGTCGTCGAACACGCGGAGCGCCTCTTCCGAGCGCCAGAAATCGAAACTGTCACCCCGGGCGCGCTGGAGCGCGAGCCGCACGTTCTCGAGCGCCGAGAGATGGGCGAAGACGGCGGAGATTTGGAAGCTGCGGATCAGACCGAGCCGCGCTACATCGGCCGGCTTCAGCCGTGTGATGTCACGGCCCTTGAACCGGATGCTGCCCCGCGTCGGTTGCAGGAACTTCGTCAGCAGGTTGAAGCAGGTCGTCTTTCCGGCGCCGTTCGGGCCGATTAGCGCATGGATCGTCCGCTCCTGCACCGCGAGTTCGACGCTGTTGACCGCGACGAAGCCGCGGAATTCCTTCGTCAGCCCGCTCGTCTCCAGGATGGTGCTGGACAACCCCGGACGCCTCCCCTGTTTCTAATACGCTGATTTGCATATCGAATCGCCACGCGCAAGATTGTTGCCCGCGGCGCGATCGTGGTAGCGCCACCTTGCGAGCCGGCGCGGCCCGCGCCGGCCGGATGGCCGGGGGCGGCCGCAATACTGGCGTAACACGCCTGATGTTTCTTCTTTGGAGCGCACGTGAGCGTGCCGAAAGTATCTGCCGGGGCCGCGATTTGGTTTTCATGTCCGTTGGGCGGCTGCGAGTTGCCGTTCTCGCGTGTCTTGGCTTCGGAGCGGTCGCGGCCCTGTGCGGCTGCGATCTCGGACCCAATTACAAGCAACCCGGCCTCGAATTGCCTGCCGCCTACAAGGCGACGCCGGAAAGCGCGAACGCCGCGTGGCCGAGCACAGATTGGTGGCGCGGCTTCGGGTCTCCCGAGCTCGACCAACTCATAGCGGACACTCACGCATACAACTTCGATATCCAAGCCGCCATCGCCCGCGTGCGGCAGGCGGACGCGCAGGTGCGGATCAGCGGCGCGCCGCTCCTGCCGACTGTCGACGCGAACGGGCAGTATTCGTGGGAGCGTGCGGGCTTTACGCGAAGCTCGGCCGGCGCTCGCAGCGGCGGCAAGCGATACATTGAGACGCGGAACTACAACACCGGGCTGAGCGCGAGCTACGAGGTCGATCTGTGGGGGCGCATCCACGCCCAGCAGGAGAGCGCAGAAGCGAGCGCGCTCGCAAGCCGGTTCGATCAAGAGACGGTCGCACTGACCGTCGTGACCTCCGTCGCGTCCACGTGGTTCCAGGCGCTCGCCTTCAAGGACCGGCTCGACGTACTGGAGCGGAACCTGCGCGACGCGCGGGCGATCCTCAGCGCGATCCAGGGCAGGCTGGATGCCGGCACCGCCTCGCAGCTCGACGTGGCGCAGCAGGCCTCGCTGGTCCAGGGGCTCGAGGCGAATGTGCCCGTGTTCCGCTCCGAGCTCGAGCAGCAGCTCAATGGCTTGGGCATCCTGACCGGGAAGCCGCCCGAGGCGATCACCGCACAGCCGGGAACGCTGACGAAACTCTCGCTTCCCCCGGTCGATGCCGGAATTCCGTCGGAGCTGCTGGCGCGCCGTCCCGACGTCCAGTTCGCGGAAGCCCAGCTCATCGCCGCGAACGCGAACATCAAGTTCGCCCGGGCGAATTTCTTCCCTCAGATCAGCCTGACCGGGTCGGAGGGGCTGGAAAGCACGGCGCTGAGCATGTTGACCGGGCCGGGGTCGATGCTGACGACGTTCACCGCATCGGTCGTGCAGACGGTCTTCGACAACGGATTGAAGGGCGGCCAGTACGACCTGACCAAGGCGCAGTACGAGGAACTGGTCGCCGTCTACCGCAAGAGCGTCGTCCAGGCGCTCACCGATGTCGAAGACGCGCTGGTCGCTTACAAATACGCCACGCAGCAGGAATCGCTTGAACAGGTGGCGGTGAACACTGCACAGCAGGCGGCGGACATCGCGCGCGCTCAGCTCGCCGCCGGCACGATCGATATCGTGACATCGCTGCAGGTCCAGACCACCCTGTTCGGCGACCTCGATCTTCTGGTGCAGGCCCGGCTCGCGCGGTTTCAAGCCCTCCTTTCGCTCTACAAGGCGCTCGGCGGCGGCTGGACGAAGGGCGATGTCACAATTCCGCCCAGTACCATCTTCCACGGTATCCTCTGAACGCCGACGATCCAACAGAACGAGCACCGCAGTCATGCGCCGCTTTCTGATCCTGCTTCTCCTGCTCGGCCCGGCCGTCGGCGGCGCCTATTGGTGGTTCGTGCTCCGCGACCACGCGCCCGCGCCGACCGAAGCGGCGGGCCGCGGCGGTGGCCGGCGCGGGCGGAATGGGCAGCCCGACCAGATCCCGGTCGTCGCCGGCACCGTGCAGACCCGCGACGTGCCGATCTATCTAGACGGCCTTGGCACCGCGCAGGCCTCCGCGACCGTGACGGTTCATAGCCAGGTCGACGGCACCCTGCAGGAGGTGCGGTTCCGCGAAGGCCAGGACGTCCATGTCGGCGACGTGCTGGCGAAGATCGATCCTCGGCTGTTCCAGGCGGCCCTCGACCAGTCGGTCGCGAAGAAGGCGCAGGATCAAGCCAACCTCGCCAACGCACGCATCGACCTGGCGCGCTACCAGAAACTCGCGACCAACGCCTACACCTCCGCCCAGCAGGCCGACACGCAAAAGGCGACCGTCGCGCAGCTCGAGGCGCAGGTGGCGCAGGACCAGGCGCAGATCGACACCGCGCGCACCAATCTCAGCTACACCACGATCGTCTCGCCGGTGGAGGGCCGCACCGGCATCCGCCAGGTGGATGCGGGCAACATCGTGCACGCCAACGACGCGACCGGCCTCGTCGTCATCACGACGCTCAAGCCAATCTCCGTCCTCTTCACCCTGCCGCAGCAGTCGCTCGCCTCCGTGACCGCCGCGATGGCGGATGGCGCGCCGGAAGTGCTCGCGCTGCCGCAGGGGGACGCAAGCCGCGTTCTCGACCGCGGCACGCTGCAGGTACTGGACAACCAGGTCGATCAGAGCACCGGCACCATCAAGCTGAAGGCGAGTTTTCCGAATACAAACCTGCAGCTCTGGCCCGGCGCCTTCGTCACCGTCCGCCTGAAGGTCGATGAAAAGCACGATGCGGTCGTCGTTCCGCCGGTCGCCGTCCAGCGTGGCCCGCGAGGGCCTTACGTCTATGTCGTCCAGAACGATATGACCGTTCTCCGCCGCCCGGTTGAGGTCGGTCACGAGGATCAGACTGCGTCCATCGTCACCGCCGGCCTCACGCCGGGCGAGCGGATCGTGGTGGACGGGGCGTCGCGGCTCAGCGATCACACGAAAATCACGATCGTGCCGCCGGCCGGCGAGCAACTCGCGCCACCGCCCGACCAGAAACGCCGGCGTCCGGGGGCAACAGAGCCCGAGACGGCGCGCCGCAGCGGGGATCGCGGCGCCACTTGAACATCTCCTCGCCTTTCATTGTACGGCCGATCGCGACCACCCTGCTCGCGATCGCGGTCCTGCTCGCCGGCGCGATGGGCTACCGCACGCTCCCGGTCTCCGCGCTGCCCGAAGTGGATTTCCCGACCATCCAGGTCACGACGCAGCTCCCCGGCGCCAATCCCGACACGGTCGCCACGCTGATCACCGCCTCGCTCGAACGTCAGTTCGGCCAGATCCCCGGCCTGACCGAGATGACCTCGACGAGCTCGGAAGGCACCAGCCAGATCACGCTGCAATTCTCGCTCCAGCGCAACATCGACAGCGCGACGCAGGACGTGCAGGCGGCAATCAACGCGGCGGCGGGCACGCTGCCCTCCACCCTCCCCTACCCGCCGGTCTACGCCAAGGTGAACCCGGCCGACGCGCCGATCCTGACGCTCGCCCTGCAATCGGACGCGGTCACCATCGACAAGGTGAGCGACGCGGCAGACACGCTCCTGCAGCCCAAGCTCAGCGAAATCGACGGCGTCGGCAAGGTTACCGTGCAGGGCAACATGCGCCCCGCGGTGCGCGTCCGCGTCGACCCGGCGCGGCTTGCGGTCTACGGCCTCTCGATGGAGGACGTCCGCAGCGCCGTGGCCGCCGCCAATGTTAGCGGCGCGAAGGGCGGCTTCGACGGCGCGCGCCAGGCTGTTGCCCTCGGCGCCAACGACCAGCTGCTCTCGCCCGATGCCTACAAGGATATCGTCATCGCCTGGCGCAACGGCGCCGCCGTCCATCTCTCCGATATCGGCACCGTCGTCGGCGGCCTCGAGAACAATCGCGTCGCCGCCTGGTACCAGGGCCGCCCCGCCGTCGTGCTCGACATCCAGCGCCAGCCCGGCGCGAACATCGTCGAGACCGCCGATGCGGTGAAGCGCGCGTTACCGAACCTGCAGCGCGCCATCCCCGCTGCGATCCAGCTGCACATCGTCACCGACCGCACCGAGACGATCCGCGCCAGCGTCAACGACGTGCAGTTCACGCTGCTGCTCGCGATCGGGCTGGTCGTGCTGGTGATCTTCGCGTTCCTCCGCTCGGCCCGCGCGACCATCATCCCTGCCGTTGCCCTGCCGCTCAGCCTGATCGGCACGTTCGGCGTCATGGCGTTCTTCGGCTTCGGTCTCGACAACCTCTCGTTGATGGCGCTGACCATCGCCACCGGCTTCGTCGTCGACGACGCCATTGTCATGATCGAGAACGTCGTTCGCTACATCGAGGACGGGCTGCCCCCGCTCGAAGCCGCCTATCGCGGCGCGGGGCAGATCGGCTTCACCATCGTCTCGCTCACCGTGAGCCTGATCGCCGTCTTCATCCCGCTGCTATTCATGACCGGCGTCGTCGGCCGCCTGTTCAGCGAATTCGCGATCGTGCTGTCGGTTTCGGTGATCGTCTCCGCCGTCGTCTCGCTCACGCTCACGCCGATGATGTGCGGCCGGCTGCTCAGGCCCGCAAGCGACGCGCAGCCCGGGCTGCTCTCGCGCCTATTCGAGGGCGCGTTCGATCTCTCGCTCGCCTTCTACCGCCGCACGCTGCGCTGGACGTTGCGCTGGCAAGGCTTCGTGCTGCTGGTTGCGGCGGCGACGCTCGCCGGCACGATCGCGCTCTATGTCGTCGTGCCGAAAGGCTTCCTCCCGCAGCAGGACACCGGCGTCATCACCGTCGTCACCGAAGCGGCGCAGAGCGTCTCGATCCCGCGCATGAGCCGGTTGCAGATGCAGGCGGCGGAAATCGTCACAGCCGATCCCGCGGTTGCCGGCGTCGTCTCCTTCGTCGGCGTGGGCGCGATCAACCCGACACCGAATACCGGCCGGCTGACGATCGCGCTGAAACCCCGCCCGCAACGCGACGCCGACGCGGCCGCCATCGCACGCCGCTTGCAGGAGAGGCTCGCCGGCATCCCCGGCCTGACGGTGTTTCTCCAGCCGGTGCAGGACATCCAGATCGGCACGCGCATCAGCCGCACGCAATTCCAATACACGCTGATCGACACCGACGCCGCCGAGCTGTCCGACTGGGCACCGCGCCTGCTCGCGCGACTGCAGATTCTGCCCGAGCTGCGCGACGTCGCCTCGGACGCGCAGAACGAGGGCTTCCGCACGTTCGTCCGCGTCGATCGGCAGGCGGCGATGCGGCTCGGCGTGTCCATGCAGAACGTGCAGGATGTGCTCAATGACGCGTTCGGCCAACGCCAGATCTCCACGATCTTCGCGCAGGCCAACCAATACCGCGTCGTGCTCGAAGCGGACCCGTCCTGGCTTGCCGATCCGCAATCGCTGCTGCAGCTCCGCGTCCCCGGCACCGGCGGCGCGCAGGTGCCGCTCGCCGCCATCGCGAAGATCGAGCGCACGATCGCGCCGCTCGCAGTCACGCATCTTGCGCAATTCCCGTCGATCACGCTGAGCTTCAACCTCGCCCCCGGCGCCTCGCTCGGCGAAGCGATCGACGCGATCGCGCAGACCGAGCAGGACATGGGCCTGCCGCCGACTATAAGCGGCAGCTATTCCGGCGACGCCGCCGAGTTCCAGAAATCGCTCGCCAGCGAGCCCTGGCTGATCCTCGCGGCCGTGGTGGTCATCTACATCGTGCTCGGGGTGCTCTACGAAAGCGCCATCCACCCGATCACGATCCTCTCCACCCTGCCCTCGGCCGGCATCGGCGCGCTGCTCGCACTCATGCTTTTCGGGCAGGACCTCTCGCTGGTGGCGCTCGTTGGCATCGTGCTGCTGATGGGCATCGTGAAGAAGAACGCGATCATGATGATCGACTTCGCCCTCGACGCCGAGCGGGACGAGGGCAAGCCGCCGCTGGAAGCGATCCGCCAGGCGGCGCTGCTGCGGTTCCGGCCGATCATCATGACCACGCTGGCGGCGCTGTTCGCGGCGTTGCCGCTGATGCTGGGCTG
>DATAPS010000361.1:0-17493 GCA_036265085.1 Acetobacteraceae bacterium
ACCCACGCGCCGTTCGTCAGAAGCGCCTGCTTCGCCTCGACCCGTTCGAGGAAATCGTCGTTGCCGCCCTCGCGGAAGACGCTGACGTCCCTGGCCTGCAGGCTGCCGTTGTGAAGCGTCACGTTCTGCGCATGCAGAATCGCGACGCCGCCCGGCGCGAGGCCGTGGTCGGACTGCCGGACCCAGAGCTGACCGCCGTTGAGCGTGAGCGGACCCGCGCCGACTCGGAGATACGTGTTGTCGAGTGCCTCCGCCCGGCCGCGCATCACCGCCGAGATCGGGCTCACGGCGGCCGTCGCGAAGATCCCGAGTCCGACCGCCAGCGCAACCGGCACGGTCAGGAACTGCCACGCGGAGACGCCGGCCGCACGCGCAACGATCAGCTCGGAGCTGCGCGTCAGGCGCCAGAACGCGAGGATGCCGCCGAGCAGGACGGCGAACGGCAGGATCTGCATCGTGCTCCAGGGCAGATGCAGCGCGGCAATCTCGGAGACAATAGCGAACGTCGCGTCGGGTTTGGTCGTCGAACGTCGCAGCAGTTCGATGAAATCGAACAGCATGAACAGCCCGGAGAGGGCGGCAAGCGCACCGAGCACGTTGAGCAGGAAGACCCGCCCGACATAGAGCGACAGCGTTGCGGCGATCGGCATGATCAGACGACCCCGAGGCGCGCCTGCAGACGCATCGGCACGAGCCCGAGCTGCGGCCCCAGCAGCATCCACCCTGCGATCACGCCGGGAAGCACGGCCGCGATCCACATCAGCGGCAGCAGCGACGAATACCGGGCCGCGAGATTGCCGACCATCAAGCCTAGCGCCAGCAGGCCGACGATCACGAAAACGCCGAGTAGCGGACGCAGGACGTTGCCGTGACGCCGGAACGTTCCCATCAGTGACGCGACCAACGCGACCATCGTGAACGAGATTGCCGTCAGAGGGCTCGACAGCCGCTTGTGCGCCTCAGCCAGCAGTTTCGCGTAGTCGCGCGGCTGGACTAGCCCCTCGGGGTGCAACAGCTCGGCCAGCGACATCTCCGTCGCGTCGCGATAGCGCGTGTCGTCGAGCTTGGCGGTATCGGTCAGGTCTTGGGTGTATTCGGAGAATTCGACCATCCGCAGCCGCCCGGTCTGCCGGTCGATTTCCTGCCGTGTGCCATTCAGCAGCATGACGCTCGGCGTGCTGGCGCCCGGGATCAGGCGTCCGCTTTGCGCGAGGATCGTCGACGGGTTGTTCTTGTCGCGCGAGTCGTCGACCAGGATTCCGCGCAGCGTGCCGTCGGCATCGCGGGCACGGATATAGACAGTTAGATCCTCGGTGATCGGCGTGAACACGCCTTCCTGGAGCAGGAAGGCAGCGACGCGGTTGCGGATCTCGAACTGGAACTGCCGGAACGCTGTTGCCGAAGCGGGGACGATCCAGAGATTGAGGACGTAGCAGGCGAGGACCGAGATGCAAGCAACGGTCAGCGCAGGGCGGGCGAGCCGCCACGGCGAGAGGCCGGCGGCGCGCAGCACCGTCAGTTCGCGATCGCCGCCGAGGCGCTGATAGATGAACTGAACGACGGTGAACGTCGTGATCGGCAGGATCACCGCGACCAAGCCGGGGATGAGGAGGCTCGTCAGCTCGAGGAAAACGCGCGCGGACAGGCCGCGGTTGACGACGAGCTCGACGAAACGCAGCGACTGCGACAGCCAGATCAGCGCGACCAGGCCGAGCGTGACCGCAAGCAGGGTGCCGAGCAACTGGCGGAAGATGTAGCGATCGACTCGCGTGACGACCGGCCCTGCGTGAGCGGTGCGAGAACGCATCCGGCGAGTGGCTCCTTGACGATGGCGCCGCACTCTAGCCGCGCTCTCGGCCGCGACCAAACCGGAAAGCGTTGCGCATCGCGCCGGCTCAGACCAGTCCGAGCACCCGATATGCGCGCTCTGTCGCGGGCCACGCCTTCACGACGTCGTCGCGCATCAGCACGACCGCCGTCGCGAAGCAGCCGAGCAGCACCACCGTCAGCACCCATGCGAAACCGACCAGCACCGGCGACGCACGCCGCGTGTTCGGAGGCTTCGCCACACGCTCCTCGCGCAGCGGCCGGACCTCGTTTGCGTTGAGCTTGGGTGGCGGGGGAAGGGGCGCTGGATCGGTGATGCTCGGCCGCGCGAAGGCGCGCTCCAGCTTGTGCTCGCGCGGCGGATCCGGCAGCTCAAGCGAATCAGCGGCCGCAACGGCCGGCCCCGGAGGGAGGGCATCCAACGGTTGCGACTCGCTTGCCTCCGGCGCGAACATCCACTCATGCGCACAGCGGGCGCAGCGCACGCGACGCGCTGCCGCGCCCAGGATCGGGTTCGGCACGTCGTACATCGCCGCGCAGTTCGGGCAGACTAACCGCATTTCTGACCGATTTCCTCTGTCCCTGGCGTCGGTGGCACGATGCTGGGCGCGGCGGCACCGGGCAAGTGGTGAAATCGCGGTCGATCAGGCAGAATCGCAGTGAGGAGGTGGCAGCGGCGATGGTGCGGCTCGATGGCGTTGCCCTCAGATACGGTCCGGCTGCCGGCGGTCGCGGCCGCGCTTGGCCGGAGGTGCTCCAGGACATCAGCTTCGCGATCGATGACGGCGCGTTCCGCTGGATGCTCGGCCCCTCGGGGGCCGGAAAAACGAGCTTGCTCCGTCTCCTGCACCTCGCCATACGCCCCTCGCGCGGCCGCCTGACCATCCTCGGCGAGGACATCAACAGCGCTGACCGCGGCACGCTCCCCGGGCTGCGCCGCCGGATCGGCATGGTGTTCCAGGACTTCCGCCTGCTGCCCCATCTCTCTGCGTTCGACAACGTGGCGCTGCCCCTGCGGATCGACGGGCGGCCCGAAGGGCAGATCCACGCCGATGCCTCGGAAATGCTCCGCTGGGTCGGTCTGCTCGACAAGCTGCGCGCCCGCCCCGCGCAGCTCTCGGGCGGGGAGCAGCAGCGAGTCGCGATCGCGCGTGCGGTCATCGCGCGCCCCGACCTGCTGCTCGCCGACGAGCCGACCGGCAATCTCGACGAGACGCAGGCGGAGCGGCTGATGCGGCTGCTGAAGGAGCTGAATCGCCTGGGTACCACAGTCATCGTCGCGACCCACAACGACTCGCTGGTCGCACGCCATCCCGGGCCGGCAATCAGGCTCGCGCGCGGACGGCTGGTCGGCGATGGCTGAGCGCCGCCGCCTCCGCCCGCGGGGGTTCGACGACCTCGGCCTCAAGCGCGCGCTCGGCGACCGGATGCTGCCGGCCTTGGTGGCCGCGATGGCGTTCCTCGCCGCGCTGTCGATCGCCGGCGCGATCGCCGCGGCGAGTCTCGGGCGGCATTGGCAGGAGGGGGCGACCGCCGCTCTGACGGTGCAAGTGCCGCGGCGGGATGCCGATGCCGGCCGCGTGGAGCGTGTGCTCGCCGCGCTGCGCGGCACGCCGGGGATCGCGGAGGCGCATGCGCTCGACGATCGGGAACTTGCGGATCTCCTCCGCCCGTGGCTCGGAACCGACCAGCAGAGCCTTGCGCTGCCGATCCCCGCCGTCATCGAGGTTCGCCTCACCGGAACCGGCCCGGACCTTGCCGCACTTGCAGGACGGCTTGAGTCCGCCGCGCCGGGCGTGCTCGTGCAGAGCCACGGCCTTTGGGTGGATCGGCTGACGACGCTCGCGCGCAGCTTGCAGGCCTGTGCAGCGCTGGTCCTGCTGGTCGTCGCCGCGGTCGCGGCCGCGGTGGTGACGGTCGCGACCCGCACCGGCCTGGTCGCGCGCCGCGATGCAATCGAGATCATCCACGGTCTCGGCGCGACCGACGGCTACATCGCGGGCCGCTTCGCCGGCCGCGCCTCCCGCCTTGCCGGCATCGGTGGCGCCGTTGGAGCGGCGATCGCGCTGCCGTTCCTGATCGCCCTGGCAACGATCGCCGCCCCGTTTCTGAACGGGACCACGGAGGCGGCCACGGTATCCGCCGATCCCCCGGCCGCCGCACTGGCCGCCTCGTTCGACGTAATCGCGAGCGTGCCTGCCGCGGTCTGGCTCGCCGCTCCCGCGCTTCCGCTGTTTGCCTGGGCGATCGGCTATGCAACCGCCCAGCTCACCGTGCGGCGCTGGCTCCGCCGTCTGCCGTGATCGCGCTGCGCCTTCCCGCCGTACCACGCGTCTGGGCTGCCGTCCTGCTGCTTCCGCTCGGCGTCGTGATGGCCGGCTTCGTTTGGTTCCTGCATGTCGCCTCCGCGCCCGTCGCCCTGCCGCCCCACGCCGATGGCATCGTCGTGCTCACTGGGGGCGCCGAGCGCGTCGAGACCGCGCTGCACCTCCTCGCCGAGGGCCGAGCGGACCGGCTGCTCATCTCGGGCGCCAATCGCTCGGCGGAGTTCAGCGAACTCGCCCGGCGCGCGCATATCGACCCCGCCCTCTCGGACCGAGTGACCGTCGGACACGAGGCTTCGGACACCCGCGGCAACGCCGCGGAGACAGCCTCCTGGGCGCGTGCGAAGGGCGTGCGCTCCCTGATCGTGGTCACCGCCGGCTATCACATGCCGCGCGCGCTCGCCGAGCTGGCCCGCGCGCTGCCGGACGTCGAGACGTATCCCTATCGGGTGGTCGCGCCGCTTGTCCGCGAACTCCCCGACGTCGCCTCGCTGCGGCTGCTGGCGCGCGAATACGCCAAATATCTGATCGTCCGCGCCGGCCTCTCCTGATGGTGCTGCTCCGGTCGATCGCGTTCCTGGCATACTTCTATGCCGTGACGATCGCCCTCGCCCTGGCCGCACCGTTCCTGCGGCTGCGGGGATGGCGCGGAGCGCTCAGGCACGCCCGGCTCTGGTCGATGCTCGTGCTGGACGGCGTGCGCGTGATCTGCGGCATCCGCTACGAGGTGACCGGCCGCGAGCATCTTCCGGCACACGGTCCGGCGCTGATCGCCTGCATGCACCAGTCGGCATTCGAGACCTTCGCGTGGCTGCAGATCGCGCCGGAAGTGACCTTCGTGGTCAAGCAGGAACTCGCTCGAATCCCGATCGTCGGCGGCCTCATGCGACAAGGCGGACTGATCGTTGTGGACCGGAGCGGCGGCTCCGCTGCCATGCGCCGTGCAATGAGCGAAGCGCGCGCCGCCGCCGCCGGCGGACGGCAGATCGTCATCTTTCCGGAGGGCACGCGCGTCGCGCCGGGCCGTTTCGTGAAGCTGCAGCCGGGGGTGGCGGGGATCGCGTCCGCGACCAACTTGCCGGTGATCCCCGTTGCGACCGATTCGTGACTGTTCTGGGGCAGACGTGCGCTGCTCAAATACCCAGGCACGATCCACATCGCCATCATGCCGGCGATCCCCCCCGGCACCTCCCGAAACGCACTGCTCCGCGCGCTCGAGACAGCCTTCGCGACTGGGTCGGCGGCCCTGGGGGTCCCTGTGGAGAACTCTGTGAGTTCCGCTCCTCACAACTTCGCGAGGAAATCGAGTTGAGCGCCGGAACCATCTGATCTTCCTGCGTAAATTTGGTGATTGTGCACCTGCTAACGTGGCTCTCATGCGCTGGGGATGATTAGCGCCTATAAGTCTCCAGGAGCGGTGGAGCCCCCTCGAATGCGCCGAATTGCCGTGACCGCCGCCGCGCTCGTCGCCGTACTCGTGGTTGCTGATACAGCGGTGTGGTTCTGGGGAATGGGCCGCATGCGGTCCGCGTTCGATGCCTGGAAGACGGCGATGGCCGCGAGCGGCTGGACGGTGACTGCCGGTCCTGCGCGGGCGGGCGGCTGGCCATTCGCGGTTGCGCTGGAGCTCCCGGATATCCGGATCGCCGGTGGCGAGGCCGACATCCCGGGTGGCCTCAGGTGGGGCGCGCAGCGCGTGACCGCCTCGGTCGGCGCGCTCCATCCGATGCGCCTTGATATCGCGCCCGTCGGAATCCAGGACGTGCGGATCGCGGGCGCGCCGGATCTCCGCTTTACCGCCGATCCGCTGGCGCTGACCATCCCGCTGGGAGCGAATGCGCCGTCGCAGCGCATCGACTTCACCGGCCGGAACCTCCGCGTCGGGACCGCGCCGGAGAACGCGGCGACCGCCGCGCTGTTCGGCGGCCATGTCGAGCTGTGGCCTTCAGCAGTCCAGGGTCAGCCGGTGTTCGCGGTCTCGGTCAGCGCCCAGGCAATCACGCTGCCGCCGCTCGCGGCTGGCCGCGACTATGCGCTCGGCGCGCGGATCGCGAGCGGCGTGCTCGAGGCGAGTGTGACAGGCCCGATCCCGCCGATCCCGGACCCCGCCGCTCGTGCTGCCGCGTGGCGCGACGGCGGCGGCACGGTGCGAGTCGAGCATTTCTCGCTCGGCTGGGGACCGCTCGGCGTCTCTGGCGACGCGAAGCTGACCCTCGATCAGCAACTCCAGCTGGCGGGGTCGGGGAACGTGCACGTCGTCGGGCAGAGTGAGACGGTGGATGCGCTGACCGCCGCCCATGCCATCAACGCCAGCACCGCGACCGCCGCCCGATCGCTTCTCGGCCTGCTCGCGCGCGTGCCGCAGGGCGGCGGCGCACCGGAGCTCGACTTACCGGTGGCGATCGCGCATCGCACTGTCGCGATCGGCCATTTCCCTTTGCTGCGCGTGCCGGAACTGGTCTGGCCGGCCGCCCAATGAACCGGTTCTTGGGGTCGGCCGCGCTTCCGCGCCAGAGGCTGTTGTGAACCTCACCTGAGGTTGCGGCCGAACAGACTGCGAACCGCCGGGATGGGTGGGTCTCTGCCGGTCCGCTTTTCGGCCGTGCCGGAGGTCGCGTCCGTGCACCTCGATGCTGACCGTTGCGTTGGACACCGTCGTTCGGCAGGCGCCTCCTGGCCGTGCTCACCCTGGCAAGGATCATGCTCGGCCGAGCTCGGATCCTTACTTCACGATTCTCGGGCCGGCGTACAGCGTCAGGTCCAGCCGTCGTCCGTTGGCCGAGTAGTTGATCCCGCTGACCTTGGCCAACGGCCGTGGCGTCACGTCGCCTGCCGTCATCCGGGCGAGAAAAGCGGCTGCGTCCGCACGTCCGATCAGCGCGAGGCCGCAGCTCTGGTGCGCGAGCAGGAAGTCGGCGGCGTCCCCGGCCTTGACCAGTTGCGTGTCCTTTCCGACCAGGAACACGAGGCTCGGCTCGCTGTAGGACGCCGAGGCGACGACCGAATCCGGGCAAGGCCGCACGGCGCGCACCGCCGCCGCGATTCGCGGGCTGAGCCACATCGCCTGCAGATCGGGCAGCACGAAGCCGTATGAGCTGACCGCCACCAGCAACGAAGCCAGCCCAGCGGCCGCGAGGGCGCGACCGGGTTGCCGGCGGGCCGAGGCGACCAGCATCCCCACCGCCAGCGCGGCCGCTGCCAAGCCTGCCAACACCGGGAACACTTGGATCGTGCTCTGCACCCACCACAGCAGCACTGGCCCAGTGACCGCCAGCCCAAGCGATATGACCGCCCAGAGGATGCCACAGATCCAGGCAACAGAGCGCCAGACCCGTCCGAAGCGCCAGGGGACCGGCGCCAGTGCCGCCGCGGCGGTCAGGCACGCTATCGCGGGATAGGTCGGCAGCACATAGTGGGGCAGCTTGGTGGCAACCGCCTCGAACACAACCCAGGTCGGGACGATCCAGGCCAGGAGGAAGCGGACCGGCGGGCTCCGCCGTTGCGCCCAAGTGTAGGGGATCGCAAGCACCGCGAGCAGGGACCCCGGCCAGAACGCCAGCGCGAAGGCGAGGAGGTGATAACCCGGCGGCAGACCATGGTTCTGTTGCCCGGATGCCACCTTGCCCAGGAAGTTGCCGACGACGGAATGGACAAAGAAGCTGCCATTGCTGACGACCCAGATCGCCACGCACCAGGGCAGCACGATCAGAAGCATCAACGGGATGCCCCAAGCCGGGTAGAGGCGCCGCCACCAGCCGACGCGTCGCTCCGCCGCGAACAAACCCAGCAAGGTGCCCCAGCTCACGAGCAGGATGACCGGCCCTTTCAGCATCAGCCCAACGCCGAGCGCGGCCCAATAGCAGGCCGCCAGCCACCGACGCGGCGGCGCCCCTGCCTCACGGTCTAGGAACACTCGCAGGAGCGCGGCCTGCGCCGCCATGATGGCCGCAAGGAGCGTGGCATCGATTGTCGCCATGCGGGCCTCGATCCCGAGCAGCACCGAGCACGCCAACAGCAAGGCTGAGACCAGGCCAGCGGAGGGCCCGAACAGCGCGCTGCCTACATAGGCGGTGAGCAGAACCGCTACGGTCGCGCCGATCAGGGACGGCACCCGGTAGGCCCAGGGCTCCTTGGCCTCCGGCGAGGACAGCAGCGAGACGGACGCAGCCTCGAGCCAATAAATGCCGGCAGGCTGCAGGTAGCGCGGCTGGTCCTGGAATCGCACATCGACGTAGTTGCCGCTCTCCAGCATCTGCGATGTCGCCTGCATGTAGCGCGACTCGTCTCGATCGATCGGCGGTAGGCGGTCCCGCCCCGGGCCGAACAGGGCGAGGCACATCACCATCAGCAACCCGTAATGAACGGCGCGCAATCGCGTCGGCGTGATCGACGAAAACGACAGGTTCACCCTTCGATCACCCCGCCGGGCAGGTGCGTGCGGCTGCGCAGCCAGAGCACGCCGAGGATGTCGCCGATGCCGACCCAGGCCCGCCCGAGATTGCTGTATTTCGACCGACCCGCCAGCCGGGCGCGGTCCGCCACCGGCCGGCACAGGAGGCGATGGCCGTACATCTGGAACAATGCCGGCAGAAAGCGGTGCATGCCCTCGAAAGCGGGCAGCCGCAGGAAGTCCTCGCGCCGGAACGCCTTCAGTCCACAGGCCGTGTCCGGGCAGTTATCGGCCAGCACCGCCCGCCGGAACCGATTGGCGAGCCGCGATCCGAATTGTTTGGACGCGGTGTCGATGCGCTGCGTGCGGATGCCCGCCACCAGCAATGACTGCCCCGACTCCCACGCTTGCAGCAGCATGCCGGCCACGTCGGCCGGGTCGTTCTGCCCGTCGCCGTCCATGGTGGCGATCCATTCGCCGCGTGCGGCCGCGATGCCGGTGCGAAGCGCCGCCGTCTTGCCGCAGCGCCGGTCATGGCGCAGCAGCCGGAATTGCGCGTGCGCACGGGAATGCGCCTGCAACCGCCCCGCGGTGTCGTCGGTGCTGCCATCGTCGACGAACACCACTTCGTACGGCCACACCGGCTCCAGCTTGGCGATCAGTTCCTCGCATACCCGGTCGATGTTCTCCGCCTCGTTCAGTACAGCGATGACGACAGACGCCCGGACGTCCCGCGGGTACTTCATACTGTCCTATTCCTGTGCTGCGCCCGGTCGGAGCGCAGTCTGGCGGAGCCCGACGTAACAGGTCGCGCGCGGAGCGCGAAGCCATGCGGGCAATGTCGACGCACGTGGTTGCGCCGGGCAGGGCTCCGAACGGCCGTCACTTACGGGCGCCGCTACCGCCAAACCACAGTCAGGGGCCGAGATGGAGCGCCCGCCAGTTTCCGAAATACCTGTTCCCGCCTATGCTCAGGTGCAGACAAGGTCCGTTACCGACCGCTATCTACCGCCATCTAGTGTCGTCCCCGGCAAGCCGCCGAGCGCGTGCTTAGCAAGCATTTGCTGCCAGATCACCAGGGCACGCAATTGCAGAGCCGCCGCCGACCCTAGGCCGACGAATGACCGCTCGGGACTTGGCATGCCGGCTCCCTAGGGCGGGCTTGGGTCGGGTGCGGCGGTTCCCGCTCGGGCTTGCTCGCGAGCTTTTTGCTAGTTCTGGTTCATAACAGCTGCTAGGCTTCGAGCCATGACGACTCGGATGACCTCCGCGCGAATTACGTCCTCGGCTGCCTAAGGCAGCCGTCGCGCCGCGCCCCATCCCTCGTTCGTCAGGTTTCCTCTACACATGTCTTATGAGTCTTGGACCCATTCGGGTCTGCACGCCGCCGTCCGGTTCACCGTCGTTGCCGATGCCGAACCGGGCTTGCTCCCCCGCCTGCTTCAACCGTTCGCGAAGCGCGATCTGATCCCCGACCGCTTCGATGCGAGCCGCAGCGGCGATCGGCTGCGCGTCGACATCGTGATGCAGGCTTTGGCGGCGGATCTGGTGCATCTCGTCGAGGGCAACCTGCGGCAGATCGTGGGCGTCCAGAGCGTCAGTCGACGCCAGGAGATCACCGGCCTGGTGCAGCGCCGCGCCGCCTGAGCGAACCGCCCGTCTCGTTGCGAGTGTACGGGCGGCGCAGGTTCGCCGCGCGGAACAGCATCACTCCGCCGCTGCGACGATCGCCTCTTCTTCCGCCCGCATCTCGACTATCTGGCGGGACCACATCTGCGCATACACCCCGTCGCGGGCGAGCAAAGCCGCGTGCGTGCCGCGTTCGACCACCCGCCCGTCCTCGAGCACGACAATCTCGTCGGCGTCGACGACAGTAGATAGCCGGTGCGCGATCGTCAGCGTCGTGCGGTGGCGCGCGACGTTGCGCAGCGCCGTCTGGATGTCCTGCTCGGTGCGGGTGTCGAGTGCGCTGGTCGCCTCGTCGAGGATCAGGATGCGCGGATCCTTCAGTATTGTCCGCGCGATCGCGACGCGCTGCTTCTCGCCGCCGGACAGCTTCAGCCCGCGCTCCCCCACGATCGTGTCGTAACCGGCGGGCAGGCGGAGTACGAAATCGTGCACCTGCGCCAGCTTCGCGGCTTCCTCGATCTCCGCCTGGGATGCGCGCGGCCGGCCATACCCGATG
Source organism: Acetobacteraceae bacterium (assembly GCA_036265085.1). Lineage (GTDB taxonomy): Bacteria > Pseudomonadota > Alphaproteobacteria > Acetobacterales > Acetobacteraceae > DATAPS01. Next base: position 10,727 of record DATAPS010000361.1, read on the forward strand.
TTGTAGCGAATCGTGTCATTGAACAGCACGGTGTCCTGCGGCACCACGCCGATCGCTGCACGCAAGCTCTCCTGTGTGACGTCGCGGATATCGTGCCCGTCGACGCGCACACTTCCTTCGCTGACATCGTAGAAGCGGAACAGCAGACGGCTGATGGTCGACTTGCCCGCCCCGGTCGGCCCGACGATCGCGAGCGACCGGCCCGGCGCCACCCGGAAGCTGACGCCCTTGAGGATTTCGCGCTCGGCGAGATAGCCGAAACGCACATCGTCGAACACGACCTCGCCGGCCCGGCGGTCCGCGAGATGGCTGGCGAGGACAACGGCGTTCGGCTTGTCGGCGATCTCGGCGTGCGTGCCGAGCAAGCGGAACATCTGCTCCATGTCGACAAGCCCCTGTCGGATCTCGCGATACACGAAGCCGAGGAAGTTGAGCGGCTGGTAGAGCTGCATGAGATAGGTGTTGATCAGCACGAACTTGCCGACGGTCATCGTGCCCTTCGCAACTCCGTCGGCGGCCAGCAGCATCATCAGCGCGAGCCCCGCGGCGATGATCGTCGCCTGCCCCAGATTGAGCAGGTTGAGCGTGACCTGGCTGCGCACCGCGGCGCGCTCGTACCGGGCGAGGCTTTCGTCGAACCGGCGCGATTCGTGGCCCTCGTTGCCGAAATACTTGACCGTCTCGTAGTTGAGCAGGCTGTCGACCGCCTTCGTTTGCGCCTCGCTGTCGGTTTCGTTCATCACGCGGCGGAACTTGATGCGCCATTGCGAGAAAAAGACGGTGAAGGACAGATAGCTGCCGACCGCGGCGAGGGTCAGCAAGGCGAAGCGCCAGTCGAACACGCGCCACAACACCGCGGTGACCATCGTCACCTCGATCAGCGTCGGGATGACGTTGAAAACGGCGAGCCGAAGCACCGCCTCGACCCCGTTCTGACCGCGCTCCATCGCACGCGCGAGCCCGCCGGTCTTGCGATCAAGGTGATAACGCAACGACAGCTCGTGCACGTGCTGAAACGTCTGGAACGCGACGCGGCGCACCACGCGTTGCTGCACGCGGGCGAACACCATGTCACGCAGTTCGCCGAAGCCGGAGGAAGCGACGCGCAGGAGGCCGTAGCCGAGAATCAGGAACAGCGGCACGGTCACCATGCCGGCCGCCGCATTCTTCGGTGCGAGCGCATCGACGGCGCGGCTGTAGACGACCGGAACCATCACGGTCGCGACCTTCGCGGCCAGCATGAACACGACGGCGACGATCACCCGCGCGTGCGAAGCCCAATCCCCGCGCGGCCAGATGTAGGGAAGCAGCGAGCCGATCGTCCCGAGGACCGAACGCTCGGGCCCCGGTATCGTGGGCGCGCGGGAAGCGCTCGCGGCGATGCTTCTCATGCCGCGCGTGTGCCACGGACGTCAGACGATGCAAAGCCGGACGCTTGGCGGGATGCGGTGACATCCCTACCTCGCGGCGCATGGATCCGCTCCTCGAACGACATATCGCTCGCTGCAACAATGCGGTGCTTCCCGGCAACCGCCTCCCGTTCCTGATTGGGTGCCAGCTCGTCGGCTGGGTGAAGCCCCAAATGGCGGACGCGCTGGCCGCCTATGACGCGATCGTCCGTGGTCCCGACCGCGTCACGCTGAAGGAAACGATGGCCGGGGACCTGCCCGCGATCGCGGAAGGACTCGCAGACCGTGCGCTGTTCCGGTTTCGGCACGAGGAATTCGATGTCCGTGCGGATCCGGAGGGCGACGTGCTTGCGCGCGTCGATCGCGGCGCGTTGCCGCAGCTCGGGATCATGTCGGTCGGCGTTCATCTCAACGGACTCGTCCGCCGCGCTGACGGGATCCACGTATGGGTCGGCCATCGCGCGATGGACAAGCCGCTCGATCCCGGCAAGCTCGATCAGATCGTGGCCGGCGGCGTTCCCGCGGGCATGACGCCAGAGGAGACGCTGACCAAGGAGGCGGAGGAGGAGGCGGGCATGTCCGCCGCGCTCGTCGCGAACGCGCGCCATGTCGCGCGCGTCACCTACGCGCACGAGCGCGCCGAGGGTCTGCGCCGCGACCTGCTGCATTGCTACGACATCGATCTGCCCGACAACTTCATGCCGCATTCGAATGATGGCGAGGTCGACCGCTTCGAGCTCTGGCCGATCGGGCGTGTCTACGAGACGGTGCGCGACACCGACCAAGTCAAGTTCAATGTGAACCTGGTCCTGATCGACCTGTTCCAGCGCCTCGGCATGGCGTAGGGCAAGTCTTGACCCGCCGGGCTGCGGCGGGTGGTCGAAACCCGCCCGCCCACAGCGGATTACGACTCCGGAGGGGCCGACGTAATCGGGATATCGCGCGAACCGTTGGTGGTCGCCGGCTGCTCGCCAAGACCGGGCGGCGCTTCCGCATAGTCCTGCTCGCCGTCGCCGCTGACTTCGATGCCGTCGTTATTTATCGGCCGCTGCGGTCGCGGCTGGTGTTGACCGCCGTTCTGCTGGACTTGCTGCTGCTGCGCCTGGGCCATCGCGGTCAGGATGCGGAAATAGTGCTCCGCATGCTGGAAATAGCTTTCCGCCATCACGCGGTCGCCGCTGCTGGTCGCGTCGCGCCCGAGCTGAAGGTATTTTTCGAACAGCTGCTGTGCCGTGCCGCGGATGCGAAGATCCGGGCCGTTGCTGTCGAAGACGTGATTGCGGTTGAGCGGGATTCCGCCGCCGTGGTGGCGAATCCCGGCACCTCCGCCGCCGCCCCCGCCGCCATTGCCGCCGCGGTGGTTGCGACCGCGCATACGCTTCATGTTCATTCCGTGTGCCAAACCGGTTTCCTATTCCGCGGACCCGTTTTCGCGATGGCGGACGGCCTGCTGCCGCACGCGATCTCGAAATCGGGCGAACTACGTAAGTCCGTTGCCATTGCCGCGCGCGGCGGCCGGGTCATCCGTTACATTGGCTTCCGCGCGGCGCCCCACCGATTGCGGCGGAGACATCGGGGCCGAAGAGAATCGGTCACCCCTGCCGAGCGGTCGCAAAGCTAGCCGCGTCGCGGCGGCCTGCCAAACGATTTTTCAGCGAGCGCCCCGCCGCAGCGTCACCGCGCGTGCATTGCCGCCGAGATCCTGGCGCAACACAGGTTCAGAAAACCCTAACGCAAGCGCCAAGTTTCCGACCTGCTCCACCTGATCCGCCCCGATCTCCAGCACTGCCACTCCGTCAGCCGTCAGCAAGCGGGATATTTCGGGAAGGATGCGGCGGTAGGCAGTTAGGCCGTCGGCGCCGCCATCGAGCGCCAAGCGCGGCTCGTGAGCGGCGACTTCGGGCATCAGTGCCTTGATGTCGCTGCTTCTGATATAGGGAGGGTTGGCGAGTATTGCCTCGAATTCGCCCGCGAGCGGCGCGCCCCAGTCAGCGGCCACGAACATGGCTCGCGGCGCCAGCCCCGCCGCGCGGGCGTTCGCTGTGGCGATCGCAAGCGCCGCCTCCGAGCGGTCCACGCCCACGCCCGTTGCCGTGGGAAATTCGCTCAGCGCGGCCAGCAGAAGCGCTCCTGTGCCGGTGCCGAAATCAAGAATCCGACGGGGCGACGCGGCGGCTTCGAGCAACGCTTCGATCAGTGCCTCCGTGTCGGCGCGTGGGATGAGGGTCGCCGGCGACACCGCGAGATCGAGAGTCCAGAACCCCCGGCGCCCGGTGATATGGGCGAACGGCTCCCGCGCCGCGCGGCGGGCCAGGAGACTGTCAAAGTCCACTGTCTCGATCATCCGGCCGCCGTCGAGCAGATCTGCGGGCACAGCACCGAGCGCGTGCGCCAGCAGGAGGCGCGCTTCCCGAGCTGGCTGCGCGATCCCCGCCGCGGCGAGGACGGCCGCGCCCCGGCGCAGCGCCGCCGCGACCGTCGTCTCGGTCATTCGACGGCGGCGAGCCGGGCGGCCTGATCCTCGGCAATCAGCGCGTCGATGAACGGATCGAGCTCGCCCATCATCACACGGTCGATCGTGTAGAGCGTCTTTTCAATGCGATGATCGGAGACGCGGCCCTGCGGGAAATTGTAGGTCCGGATCCGCTCGCTCCGGTCGCCGGTGCCCACCTGCGACCGACGATCCGCTGCGCGTGTGGCGTGCAGCTGCGCTCGCTGCTGCTCGTACAGCCGGGCGCGGAGAATCTTCATCGCCTTGGCCCGGTTCTTGTGCAGGCTCTTCTCCTCCTGCATCGCCACCACGATGCCGGAGGGGATGTGCGTTATCCGGACCGCGCTCTCGGTCTTGTTGACGTGCTGGCCGCCGGCGCCGGACGCGCGATAGACGTCGATCCGCAGATCCCCCTCGTCGACCTCGACATCCACCTCCTCGGCCTCGGGAAGGACGGCGACGGTCACTGTCGAGGTATGGATACGGCCCTGGCTCTCGGTCGCGGGCACGCGCTGGACACGGTGGACGCCCGATTCGTATTTCAGGCGGGCGAACACATTGCGGCCGGCGACCTCGGCGGTCGCGCTCTTCACCCCACCCAGACCGGTGTCGTCGTAGTCGAGCACCTCGAATCGCCAGCCGCGCAGGGCGGCGTACTTCTGATACATCGCAAAGAGCTCGGCAGCGAACAGTGACGCTTCATCACCACCGGCGGCTGGCCGCAGCTCGAGGATCGCCGATCGCTCGTCCGCCTCGTCGCGCGGCAGCAAGGAGACGCGCAGCGCATGCTCGAGATCGGGGATGCGGGTGCGGAGGGTGCGCAGCTCGGTCTCCGCGAGGTCGCGCATCTCGGGGTCGGCGAGCAGCGTCTCCGCCTCGAAAGCCTCGCGCTTGGCGGCCCGCAGCTCGTCGATGCGGGCAACCACCGGCTCGATCTCCGACAGCTCGCGGGAGGCGCGCACGTAGGCGTCCCCGGTCACGCCCTCGGAGAGGAGGGCGCGCAGTTCGTCGGCGCGCGCGACGATGCGGTCGAGCTTGTGATCGATGCTGCTCATGGTCAGCGATCTAGATAAGGCGTGCGGGGAGTTCCGGGAACGGGACTTCGTCCTGTGCGCCCGTGTCGAGGTCCTTCACCTGGGCGATCCCGCGCGCGAGCTCGGCCTCGCCAAGGATGACGGCGGCGCGGGCGTGGGTCTTGTTGGCGCGCTCCATCCGCCGCTTGAGGTTGCCGCGATACGCCATCTCCGCGCGGATGCCGGCGCGGCGGAGCTGCTGGAGGATGTCGAGCGCGGCTGCCTCCGCCGCCTCGCCGAGCGGGATGATGGCGACGCCACGGGGCGGCGGGACATCGTCGGTGAGCAGCATCGAGAGCCGCTCGACTCCAGATGCCCAGCCGATCCCCGGGATCGGTGGTCCGCCCATCTCCTGCACCAGACCCTCATAGCGGCCGCCGGCCATGACGGTGCCCTGCGCGCCGAGGCGGCTGGTGACGAATTCGAAAGCGGTGTGGCCGTAATAGTCGAGACCGCGGACGATGCGCGGGTTTTCGACGAACGGCACGCCGAAGCGGGCGAGGTGCGCCTTGAGCTGGTCGTAAAACGCGGCGGCGGTCTCCGTCAGGAAGGGCGCGATAGTCGGGGCGCCCTCGACCAGCCGACCGTCGCCCTCGTCCTTGCTGTCGAGGATGCGCATCGGGTTCCGGACGAGCCGGTCCCGGCTGTCGCGGCTCAGTGCGTTCGCATGCGCGGTGAAGTAGTCGACCAGCGCCGCCCGGTAGGCGTCCCGGCTTTCGCGGTCGCCGAGGGTATTCAGCTCGAGCGTGACGTCGCCCGCTATGCCGAGCGCCTGGAGAATGTCCCAGCCGCACGAGATCACCTCGGCGTCGGCGAGCGGCTCGGCGGCGCCGATCAGCTCGACGTCGATCTGGTGGAACTGCCGATAGCGTCCTTTCTGCGGCCGCTCGTAGCGGAACATCGGGCCGGCGTAGAACACGCGCTGCGGCAGCGATTGGGTCAGCCCGTTGGTGACGAGCGCCCGGCAGATGCCCGCGGTCGCCTCCGGTCGCAGCGTGATGCTGTCGCCGCCGCGGTCGGTGAAGGTGTACATCTCCTTCATGACCACGTCGGAGGTATCGCCGAGCGTGCGCGCGAACACCCGCGTGTCCTCGAACACCGGCGTCGCCCACTCGTCGAAACCGTAGGCCCGCGCGACGCCGCGGGCAGTGTCGATGACGTGCTGATGCCGGCGCTGGTCCTCGCCGATGAGGTCCCGCGTGCCGCGGACCGGCTGGAGTTCGGTCACTTCGGGAGCGTCAGGTCGGGCAGGCGGGACGTTTCGCGATTGTCGATACGCAAGCGATCACTCAGCGGCCAACTTCGCCGCCGCCTTCTCCGCCTCCAGCACCGCCGCCTTCTTCTCTACCAGCTCGATGATGTGCTCGATCATGCCGTCCGCGTTGACGGTGTGGTCCGTCTTCCCCGCGGCATAGACCATGTGCCGCCCCGCGCCACCGCCGGTCACGCCGAGATCGGTCATCAGCGCCTCGCCGGGGCCGTTCACTACGCAGCCGATGATCGAGAGCGTCAGCGGCGTCTCGATATGCGCGAGCCGCTGCTCCAGCGTCTGCACCGTATCGATCACGTTGAAGCCCTGCCGAGCGCAGGACGGGCAAGAGATGATCCGCACGCCGCGATGGCGGATGCCGAGCGACTTCAGCAGGTCCCAGCCGACCAGGACCTCCTCTTCAGGCTCCGCGGAGAGCGAGACGCGCAGCGTGTCGCCAACGCCAGCCCACAACAGGTTCCCCAGGCCGATCGCCGACTTCACCGTGCCGGCGCGGCGGCTGCCCGCCTCGGTGATGCCGACAT
>DATAPS010000362.1:0-5600 GCA_036265085.1 Acetobacteraceae bacterium
CTTCAACGTGCAGCCGCAGATGGTCGAGGGCCACACCATCGAGGACGGGCGGATCTGGAACCTGCGGCTGCGCCCCGGGCTGATGTTCCACGACGGCACGCCGGTGCTGGCCGGCGACGTGATCGCCAGCATGCGGCGCTGGGCGTCGCGGGCCTCGTTCGGCCAGACGATGATGGACGCGGCGGACGCGGTCGAGGCGGCGGACGACCGTTCCGTGCGATTGAGGATGAAGCGGAGCTTCCCGGTCTCGCTGGCGCTGGCGAACTCAGCCCTCATCATGCCGGCGCGGCTCGCCGCGACCGACTCGGCGACCCAGGTCACGGAAATGGTCGGCAGCGGCCCGTTCCGCTTTCTCGCGAGCGAGCGCGTCGCCGGGGCGACCGCCGCCTACGCCAAGTTCGACGGCTATGTGCCGCGGCCGGATGGGTTGGCGAGCTTCACCGCCGGGCCGAAGATCGCCTATGTCGATCGGGTCGAGTGGCACGTCATTCCCGATCCGGCGACAGCCGCCTCCGCGATGCTCGCCGGCGAGATGGACTGGTGGGAAGCGTCGCCGGACTACCTGCCCCAGCTACGCAAGTCGTCGAAAGTCCGACTGCAGAACATCGACCCGCTCGGCGGCATCCGGGTGATGCGGTTCAACCATCTCACGCCACCCTTCAACAACCCCGCGATCCGCCGCGCCCTGCTCCCTGTCATCGACCAAGCGGAGGTGATGAGCGCCTATACCGAAGACCGCAGCCTCTGGCGCGACGGGGTCGGAACATTCACGCCCGGCACGCCGATGGCGAACGATGCCGGGCTGGAGGTGCTGACGGGCAAGCGCGACCTCGCTCGCGCGAAGGCGGAGCTCGAGGCCGCCGGCTACAAGGGCGAGCGGGTCGTTGTCCTGCATCCGGCGGACCAGCCGGAGGTGTCGTCGAACACCTTGGTCGGCGTCGACATGGCCAAGCGGATCGGCCTGAACATCGACCTTCAGACGATGGACTGGGGTACCCTGATCGGCCGCCGCGCCAAGATGGTCCCGGCGTCCGAGGGCGGGTGGAACATGGTGTTCACCGGCCTGACCGGCTCACAAACGATGGACCCCTCCGTCCACATCGCGCTGCGCGGCAACGGAGTGAAGGCCTGGGCCGGCTGGCCGACCATGCCGCGGATCGAGGAGCTGCGGACCGCGTGGCTCGACGCGCCCGATCTCGCCGCGCAGAAGGCGATCTGCGTGGAGATCCAGAAGCAGTTCTGGGTCGACGTGCCCTACATCCCACTCGGGCAGACGACCGGGATCAACGGCTTCAACGTCCGTGTGACCGACGTGCCGGTCGGCGCGCCGCTGTTCTACGGGCTGAAGCTGGTGTGACCCTCAAAACCTGAGCGTTTGCGCCGCCTCCGCGAGCGCCGCGCGGCTGCCGACCGCGTAGAGGCGGCCGAGCCAATGGCGCAGCGGTACGACCAGCCGCTCATCCCGAGCGAGATCGCCGAAGAGCTGCGTGATTCCGAGCAGCGGCATCGGGTCCGGGCCGCCCTGCTCGGCGCGCGCGCGGAGTTCTGCGGCGAGCGGATGCTGTACGTCGATCGGCTTGCCCTGCTCGTCGACGCCGCTCACCCGCCGCATCCAGCCGGCGAGCGCGAGCGAAAGCAGATCGACGCTGCCGTCCATCTCCAGCCGCGCCGCAATCGGCACGACCAGCACGTTGAGCGGCGCATCGGTGTTCACCCGCTCGACTGTGTCTCGGATTGCGGGATTGGCGAAGCGCGCGATCAGTGTGCGCTTGTAGTCGCCGAGATCGATACCGGGGACGGGGGGCAGCGTCGGCCCGAGCTCACGGTCCATCAGCGCCGCCATGAAGCGCGTGAACAGCGGGTTCGCCATCGTCTCGTGGATGAACGTGTAGCCCGCGAGCCGACCGAGCGCGGCAACCGCGAGATGGCTGCCGTTGAGCAGCCGCAGCTTCATGATCTCATACGGCGTGACGTCGGGCACGAACTGCGCGCCGACCTCCTCCCAGGCGGGGCGGCCGGCGACGAATTGGTCCTCGATGACCCATTGCGTGAAGGTCTCGGCGAACACCGGCCAGCCATCGGCGATGCCGTAGGTCGCGGCGAGGTACGTCATGTCCTCCCGTGCCGTGCGCGGCGTGATGCGGTCGACCATGGTGTTCGGGAACGAGGCGTGATCCTCGATCCATGACGGCAGGCCGTCGACACCGTGCAGCTTCGCGACCGTCAGTACCGCCTCGCGCAGCACGTTGCCGTTGTGCTGGATGTTGTCGCAGGTGAGCGCCGTGAAGGCCGGACGGCGCGCCGCCATGCGGCGGCGATATGCTTCGACGATCACGCCGATCGCGCTCTTCGGCCGCGCCGGCTTGGCGAGGTCGGCGCGGATGAGCGGGTGATCGGGATCGAGGCGGCGCGTCGACGCATTCAGGCAGTAACCGTTTTCGGTAACCGTGAGGCTGACGATGCGGATTGCGGGATCATCGAGTGCATCGAGCAGGGCGCCGGTATCCGTCCCGGCGTAGAGCGGGCGTGCGATCGAGCCGATGATGGACGCCGCCTCGTCGCGGCCGCTGCGCTCGACCAGGGTGTAGAGGCCGTCCTGGCGCGAGAGCGTCGCGATGTTCAGTTCGTCGCTCGCCTGGAGCCCGACGCCGGTGATGCCGAACGCGAGCGCCGACGCGTCGCGGTCCATCAGCTCGTGCGTGTATCGGGCCATGTGCGCGCGGTGGAAGTTGCCGAGACCGAGATGCACGATCCCGCTCGTCACGCGCGCAGGATCGTAATGCGGCAAGCGAACCGGCGCGGAAATTTGCGCGAGTGTGTCGCGTCGCAGTTCGACGGCCATTGCCTACTTCACAGCTCCGAAGGTCAGGCCGCGCACCAACTGCTTCTGGCTGAACCAGCCGAATATCAGGATCGGCGCGATCGCGAGCGTGGAGGCGGCGGAGAGCTTCGCCCAGAACAACCCTTCTGGCGCCGAGAAGGATGCAATGAAGGCGGTCAGCGGGGCTGCGTTGTGCGCAGTGAGATTGAGGCTCCAGAACGCTTCGTTCCAGCACAGGATGATCGAGAGCAGCGAGGTCGAAGCGATGCCGGGCGCGACGAGCGGCAGCAGGACCTGGAAGATCGCCTGCTGCACGTTGGCGCCGTCGATCCGACTCGCCTCGATGATGTCCTTCGGCAGCTCACGGAAGAAGGTAAACAGCATCCACACCCCGATCGGCAGGTTGCTCAACACATAGACGATGATGAGCGCGGTCCGCGTGTCGAGCAGACCCGCGGTTTTCGAGATGATGTAGATCGGCATCAGCACGCCGACCGCCGGGAGCATCTTGGTCGAGAGCATCCACAGCAGCGTGCCCCGCGTGCGCGCCGTGGGATAGAACGACATCGCGAACGCCGCAGGCACCGCGAGCAGCAACATCAGCACGGTGGCTCCGATCGAGACGACGATGCTGTTGAATGCGAAAGACAGGTAGTCGGCCCGCTCGAAGATGGTCGCGTAGTTCTCCAGCGTCGGTGTGAAGACGATCGGCGGCGGCGTCTGGATCGCCTGCACCTCGGTCTTGAAGCTCGCCAGCACCATCCAGAAGATCGGGAAAAACATCAGCAGCGACGCGATCCAGGCGATCACGCCCGCGGCCCGCGACGGGCGAGGACGGCCCGCGCTCATACGTCGAGCCGGTTGGCGACGGTGCGGACGAGGAACATCGCCATGATGTTCGCCAGGATGATCGCGATCACGCCGGCTGCCGATGCGCCGCCGACGTTGAAGGCGAGCAATGCGCGCTGATAGATCAGGAAGGCGAGATTTGTGGTGGCGATGCCCGGGCCGCCCGATGTCGTGACATAGATCTCGGCGAACACGCCGAGCAGAAAGATTGTTTCCATCATGACGACCACGCTGATCGCGCGGCCCATGTGCGGGACCTGCACATGGCGGAAGATCGAGACAGCTCCCGCGCCGTCGAGCCGCGCGGCTTCCAGCGTTTCCTCGCTCAAGGATTGCAGCGCGGTAAGCAGAATCAGGAACGCGAACGGCAACCACTGCCAAGCGACGATGATGATGATCGACAGCAGCGGCACCTGCGCGAACCAGTCGACCGGCGCGAGGCCGACGCTACGCAGCAGGAAGGCGAACAACCCGTTCACCGGGTTCATCAACAGGTTCTTCCAGATCAGCGCGCTGACCGTCGGCATGACGAAGAACGGCGCGATGAACAGCACGCGGGCGACGCCGCGGCCGGGGAAGCGCACCTCGAACAGGGCCGCGAGCACCGCGCCGAAGCACAGAGTGATCGCGAGTACGGCGACGACCAGTTCGACGGTGACGACGAGCGACGACAAAAGCGCTGGGTCGGCGAACAGGAACTTGTAGTTGTTGATGCCCGCCCATCCCTGGATCAGCGGGTTGAGCAGGTTGTAGCGCTGGAATGAATAGATGATCGTCATCGCCAGCGGAATCAGCGACCACGCCAGCAGCAGCAGGACGGCCGGAGAGACGAGCGGGAGCGTGTTGACCGCGCCGCCGGTGCCGCCTTTGGCACGTTTCGAGGTCGGCAGTGGCGGGGCGGCCGTGGAGACGCTCATCGCGGTTCCCTCCACCTTCGTGGGCGTGGGCCGGCGTGGGGGGGAGACACAGGCGCGAGTCCCAGGCCTCTCCCCCAGTTCCCTCCCGCAAGGGGAGGGGGCTTCAGGACGGCGCGCATCGCTACTGCGTGTAGCCCGCCTGCGCCATCGCGGACGTCACCTGCGCCTGCGCGTTCTTCAGCGTCGCGTCGATGCTTGCCTGTCCGGTCAATGCGCCGGCGACGAGCTGGCCAACGGTTGTGCCGATCGACTGGAATTCGGGGATCGCAACATACTGAATCCCGACATAGGGCACCGGCTGCGCGGTCGGATGATCGAGATCGGCGGTTATGATCGCTTGGTAGACGATCGGCGCGAACGGAGCGGCCGCCTTGTAGGCGGGATTGTCATAGGTCGATTTGCGCGTGCCCGGCGGCACCCCGACCCACCCGTTGGTCGTGGCGACCAGCTTGATGTAGTCGGGCGACGTCGCCCAGGCGAGGAACGACTTCGCGGTATCGACCTTCTTCGAGGATTTCGGGACGGCCAGCGCCCAGGACCAGAACCAGTGCGACCCGTTCGGCACTTTCGCGATCGGCGCCTGCGCGTAGCCGACGTTGTCCGCTACCTGGCTCTGCTTCTTGTCGGAGACGAACCCGGCCGCCACCGTCGCGTCGATCCACATGGCGCAATGGCCGGTGGAGAACAGCGCCAGATTCTCATTGAAGCCGTTCGAGCTCGCGCCCGGCGGTCCGTAATCGTTGAGCAGGTGCGTGTAGAACGTCAGCGCATCATGCCAAGGCTGCGTATCGAGCTGTGGCTTCCACTTCTCGTCGAACCAGCGCCCGCCCTCGGTGTTCACGAGCGTATCGAGATACGCCATGTTCTCGCCCCAGCCGGGCTTGCCGCGCAGGCAGATGCCGTAGATCTGGTGCGTGGGATCGTTGACCGCGGCGGCGAATTGCTTGACCTGATCGTAGGTCGGCTGCTCGGGCATGGTGAGGCCGTGCTGCTTGAACAGGTCGGTGCGGTAG
>DATAPS010000363.1:0-7841 GCA_036265085.1 Acetobacteraceae bacterium
AGTCTGTCTGCTCGCGGGCAGGCGGAACGCCAAAGCGGACGTTGATATCAGATGCGCTTCCGACGGCTCCCGACCCTCAGCAGACATTCGCACCAGACTTATGCGCCAGCTAACTCCTTGAGCTTGCTGGCTCCGTGCGGCGGTGCAGAATTCTTGCAGACCGTGTGGAAACTCAGTTGCGCGGCGGTGCTGACCAAATTGACCGCCAGGAGCGCGCGGTAAGTCCCCTGTGAACCGTACAACCGCTTCCGTGGGAAATACTCCTCCGACATCGCAACTTCGGGCGATTGTGCCGTCCAACCCGGCAAAGACCTGCGCTAAGCGTCGTTCAAGCCGCCACCATGGCCATCAGGTCACCAAACCCAACGATATTGAGCACCCGCCGGAGATTGTAGGCGAGCGCGGTCAAGCTGAATTCAGCGCGGACCTTCTCAAGGCCACGCATCAAGAACGCCCCCTGGTTCATCCATTGCTTGATGGTGCCGAATGGATGTTCGACCGCCTCGCGGCGGCGGTCCAGAACATCCGCGCGCTTCGCCAATCGGGCCTGCATCCGGTCCAGGACCGCTTCGTTCTCAAGACGAGATACCGCGCGAAACTTGCCGCCCGTGCAGCGTGAGCGGATTGCACAATCGTCGCAGGCGAGCTTGTTGACGTAGTTGGTCTTCTTCAGACCACGCAGAAGAGAACTGGAATAGGGGTGCAACCGCCGACCCGCCGGGCAAACATAACTGTCGCTGGCCGAGTCGTAGCTGAACTCGTCCTTGCGGAACAGGCCCGCCTTGACCGAAGGGCCTCGCTGGGGCCGCGGCACGTAGGGCACGATCCCGGCTTTCTCGCACGCCTCGATGTCCTCGATCTTGAAATAGCCCTTGTCGGCCACGACAGCGATTGTCGCGACGCCAAGGAGTTCCTTCGCCGGTTCGGTGGTCTGCGCCAGTAGGCCCATGTCGACGACCTGGTTGGTGACCTGCTGCTCCACGATCAGCTTATGCTTGGTATCGACCGCGACCTGAGCGTTGTAGCCCACGGCAACACGCGTGTGCGCCGCCATCGCCCGGCTGTCGGGATCGGTCAGCGAGATTTGGTCCTCTCCGGTGCGGTCCAACTCTGCCAGCATGTCCATGCATCGCGTGCGCCGTTCACGAATGGCAGCGATCTTCTCGGCCAGGTTCTTGACCCGCGAGCCGCCGGTTTTGCTCTCGGTAGTATCGCTCTGGTCAAGCCGTTGCAGATAGTCGTCAAGCTTGGCATCGGCCAGTTCGATGAACTTCGCCAACGACGCGCGAGTGAAGTTGCGATCCTTGTTGTTGACCGCCTTGATCCGGGTCCCATCCACCGCGAGCAACTCCCGTCCGAACAGGTCCAACTCGCGGCAGAGCAGCACAAACTGACGGAACACAGGGCGGAAGGCGTTGCGGTTGTCGGCGCGGAAATCAGCGATGGTCTTGAAGTCCGGTTTCAGATGCCGCAGCAGCCAGATCACTTCGATGTTGCGGTGGGTCTCAGCCTCCAGACGGCGGCTTGACCGCACCCGATTGAGGTAGCCGTAGATGTAGAGCTTCAAAAGGTCCTTGGGAGCGTACCCAGGGCGGCCCGTCGGTTTGGCCGTCACGCATGCAAAACCCGCCGCCGTAAGGTCCAGCCCGTCAACGAAGGCGTCGATGAACCTCACCGGATTGTCGGGGCCGACATAATCCTCCACCGCCTCCGGCAAGAGCAGCGTCTGGGATCGGTCGTGACCGCTGATGTGCGCCATACCGGATTCTACCGCGCCGCAGGTCGCGCCGGAATCGGGTCACACCGGCTTTTCACACGGTCTGCTTGAATTCCGCACCACTCGGCATGTCCGCTTCCCACCCAGAGCGGTTACTGCCGCTCCTTCGGTGCATCGGGTCGAGCAGACGCGAAATTAACTTGAGCCGCGCGCGCTCATCGTCACGATGATGGTCCAGGAACTATTCCGCCACGCGGCCGACGCTACGGGCCGCAGGGACCTGTCGGCAAGCTCTCGACAGACGGGCACTACGGACGACCGCCGACGAAAGCTCGCGTCTCCGGCAGCCTCGATAGGGAGGGGGCCTACCCTATATACTCCCCGCCATGACACACACCGTTCGCGAAAAGCAGAAGCTGCTGGCGCGGGTCCGGCGCATCCGGGGCCAGGTCGAGGCGATCGAGCGCTCGCTCGATAGCGAGGCGGGGTGCGAGCAGGTGATGCACCTGATCGCGGCCGCCCGCGGCGCGATGGCCGGGCTCATGGCCGAGGTGATCGAGGATCACGTCCGCACGCATCTCGTTGACGCCACGAAATACCCGGACGCGCTCGACGCGGACGCCGCGGAGCGGCTCCTCGATGTCGTTCGCACCTACATGAAGTGAGGCACGCATGAGCGACGCCCACACCGCCGACGCGGCGTTCGGTCACTCCCACGTCTTCCTCGCGCCGGAGCACGAGCGGAGCGAGCGGAAGGTCTGGGCCGTCATCGCCCTGTGCGGCGCGATGATGGTCGCCGAGATCGTCGGCGGGATGCTGTTCGGCTCCATCGCGCTGGTCGCGGACGGCATGCACATGAGCACGCATGCCGGCGCGCTGCTGCTCGCGGCTATGGCCTATCGCTACGCGCGCAGGCATGCCGAGGATCCGCGTTTCGCCTTCGGCACCGGCAAGCTCGGCGATCTCGCCGGGTTCACCAGCGCCATCATCCTCGCGATGATCGCGCTGCTGATCGGCTACGAAGCGTTCGCGCGCCTCGCCTCCCCCGTCCCGATCCACTTCGCCGAGGCGATCCCGATCGCCGCGCTCGGCCTCGCCGTGAACATCCTAAGCGCGTGGCTGCTCGGCGCCGGCGATCACCATCACGGGCACCACGACGACCACGATCACGAGCACGACCACGACCACGCGCACCGCGACAACAATCTGCGGGCGGCCATCATCCACGTGCTCGCCGACGCGGCCGTATCTGTCCTGGTGATCGCCGGCCTGCTCCTCGCCCGCGCATTCGGCTGGCTCTGGATGGACCCGCTCGCCGGCATCGTCGGCGCCTGTGTCATCGCGAGCTGGTCCTACGGCCTGATCCGCGACACGGGCGCGGTCCTGCTCGACATGACCCCCGACCGCCACCTCGCCGAGAGACTGCGCCGGACCATCGAGGCGGAGGGCGACCGCCTCACCGATTTGCATCTCTGGCGCCTCGGCCCGGGCCATCTCGGCGTCATCGTCGAAGTCGCGACGCGCCAGGCCCGCGGCCCCGACTACTACCGGCACAAGCTGGCGGGGCTCCCGTCGCTCTCGCACCTGACGATCGAGGTGCGGAGCGCCTGAGCGACGCTCGCCGGCTGAGGGCGAGGATCAAAAACCCCGCATCCCCGAATCGTTCGCTAATTGTTCTTGACAATCGTCCTAACTCTGTGCCATACGACGCTCGATGACAACGAGATGAGCCGAATGCCCCTCCGCCCCCTCCCCGCCACCCCGAACGCCCTGGCCGGCCGCCTCGCCGCCGCGGTCGCCGGCGTGCGTGCGGGCAGCATGGCGCGGGAGCGGGCGGTGCCCTTCACGCTCGTTACCCTCCTCGTCCTCGTGGGCCTGTTCACGCCCACCAGCCGCCGCCTCGCCCGCTGGCGCGCCCGGCACGCGCGCCGCTGGGGTGGCCCCGCCGCTCTCCTGTTCGGCCCCGCCGGCATCGCGGCGTGGCGGCTGCTGCGCGCCTTCGGGTGGCTCGCCTATGGGGGCGCCGTCGCGCTCCGCTATCTGGCCGGAGTGGCCGCCCTTGCGCTCGCCGCCGCCGGCTGCGCGATCGTCCCGGCATCCCGCACCGTCGCGGTGTCCGCCACCGGTCTCACGCCGCCTTAGCCGGCGTCTCCCGCCGCTTCGCCCGTCATCCGCCGCGAAAAAACCTGCCGAGGTGCGGGCCGCGGGCGCACGCCCAATTGGTTACGATATCGAATTCAATCGCGCTCGCAGGGGTCGGTTGCGCCTCCTGTGCCATCGTCGAATACTGGGACGGGATGCCCGTTCGGGCAGCGACGCCCAAGACCCAGGCTCGTGAAGGAAGATCGATGTCATTCTATCGAGGCATGACCTGCGACAACACGACCATCAAAGGCGACAACGGAACGCCGATCACGGCTTACGTGGCCAAGCCCTCCGGCCCCGGTCCCTATCCAGGCGTCGTGCTGATCCACCATCTCCCGGGCTGGAGCGAGATCTATATCGAATCGACGCGTCGCTTCGCGCATCACGGCTATCTCGCGATCTGCGCCAATCTGTACGAGCGCGAAGGCGGCAGCGACGCCAACCCCGATGACGTCGCCGCCAAGGTGCGCGGCGAGGGCGGAATCCCGGATTCACAAATGGTCGGCGATACCGCCGGCGCCGTGGCGTGGATGCGCGCACAGCCCGGACACAACGGCAAGATCGGGGTCTTCGGCACCTGCTCGGGCGGCCGGCACGCCTTCATCTATGCGTGCCAGCGCAAGGACGTCGACGCCTGCGCCGACCTGTGGGGCGGCCGCGTGGTGATGGGCAAGGAGGAGCTCAATCCCAAGACGCCGGTCGCGCCGATCGACATGACGAAGGACCTCTCCTGCCCGCTTCTCGGCATCTTCGGCAACGACGATCGTGCGCCGAGCCCGGAGCAGGTGAACCAGCACGAGGCCGAGCTCAGGAAGCGCGGCAAGGCGTACGAGTTCTACCGCTACGACGGCGCCGGCCACGGCTTCTTCTACTGGAACCGGCCGCTCTATCGGCCCGAGCAGGCGACGGATGGCTGGAGCAAGGTCTTCGCCTTTTTCGGCAAGCATCTGGCGAAGTAGGAGGTTCGGGAATGTGCACGTCGATCATCGAGATCACGCGCGCCGAGGGTATGGCGAAGCGCGGGGATGAATGGTTTCTGCTCTCGCGGGCGGTGGTCGCCTATGACCACGCGCGCCATGCGCCGCTGGGCGACGTCATCACCCTCGATTTCATCAACACGGACCTCGACCCTGGTGCCCGGGCCGGGATCGAGCTCACGCTGGAGGCCGCCAAGGAGCTGCGCGCCGCGCTCGGCCGGGCGATTGCCGCCGCCGAGCTCGAAGAGGCGGAAGTGCGGGGCAAGGGCGCGGTGCTCGGCCGCGTCCGAGCTGCGTGACGAGTCAGCCCATGCTGCCGTGCGCGGAGGAAAAGCCGTTGATCTGCCTGAACACTTCTTCGGACTTCCGCAGCTGCTCCACTTGCAGTGCCCGGAACGCATCCAGATTGGCGGGAGAGCCGGAATAGACGCAGCCGCAGGCGAGCTTGTCGACGTAGTACCAGGTCTCCTGGCCGCCGACTTGGCTCATCGCCACTGCGTTGGCGGGCAGCGACTGCAACAGGGCTCCGGTTACCGCGCCGCTTGGGAGGACGCGGAACCCGGCCTGGGTCAGCATCGCGTCCGTCTCAGCCGCTTGCTGACGGGGCGTGACGCAGCCGGCCAACAGCGCGGCCGATACGGCCAGGACCGAAACTGCCGACAGGTTGGCCATGTCCAGACTCCGCGCGCGATCGGGGCGTGCCGATCTTTCGTCCCCATCAGATGCGGTTCGCGGAACCGATGTGTAGGGTTACGGCGAACACCATTGGCGTATGGCGCTCTGCTTCTTCGCCGGACGGCCACCCCTCAGCCAGCCCCCTCCTCGCAGGCGGGGAGAGGGCTTTCGGAGTCTAGGCGGGGAACGCCTCCTCTTCCGACTCGATCTTCGCCGGATCGAGGTCCATCCCGATCCCCGGTAGATCGTTCAGGTGGATCATTCCCTTCACCGGCTTCACCGGATTCTTCAGGAAGTGCTGGTGGATGTCGTTCCACTTGATCAGGTATTCCTGATACGGCGTGTGGATCGGCGACTGCGTCACCGAGACGTGAATGCCCGCGGGCGTCGAGTGGCCGTGCGGAATCGTGATGAGGTCGTGCACCGTGGCGTAGGCACAGATCTTCAGCGTCTCGGAGATGCCGCCGCACCAGTAGATGTCGGGCTGCAGCACGTCGAGCGCGCGGGCATCGATGAAGCGCTTGAAGCCCCAGCGGGTGTATTCGTGCTCGGCGCCCGACAGCGGAATGCTGATCTTCTCCTTGATCGCGCGATAGCTGTCGATGCGGTCGGGCATGCAGCATTCCTCGAGCCAGCGGGGGCGGTATTCCGCGATCCGCGACGCGAGCTCGATGACGTAGCTCGGCTCCATCGATTGCCAGCAATCGAGCATCAGGTCGTCGTCGTCGCCGATCGCCTCGCGCACAGTGCGCACCAGCTCGACGTTCTTGCGCATCCCTTCCGGTCCGCTCATCGGCCCGTGGCGGAAGAACCATTTCTGCGCGGTGTAGCCCTGCTGCTTCGCCCATAGCGCCCGCTCGCGCACGCGGCCGGCATCCTGGGTGACGTAGCCGAGCATGGAGGCATAGGCTGGAACCGCGCGGCGCGTCGGGCCGCCGAGCAGCTTGTAGATCGGCACGTTCAGCCAGCGGCCCTTGAGGTCCCAGAGGGCGCAGTCGAGCGCGCTGATCGCCAACATCGCGTCGCCCTGGCGGCCGTGCACCATGATGCGGTGCATCTGGTCCCACAGCATTTCGTGCGCGATCGGATCGCGGCCCATCAGGATCGGGCGCAGCCTGCGGCCGATGAAGAAGGCGACGGTTTCGGGCAGCGGTCCGCCGATGCCGATCACGCCTTCGTCGGTCTCGATCTGGACGAAATAGGCGAGGATCGGCAGATGCCGCTCGTCGGTCTGGGGCTCGCCCTCGAAATCCTGCCGGTTCCGGTAGTCGTCATAAACGTCGATCGGGCGGACGAGGCGCTCCTCCCAGAACGGACCGGACGTGGGGAGAGTCCCGCGAAGCTTGCGCAGGCGGACGGCGGTGATTTTCATGGCGTACGGCTCCTCTGCGGGGCCGTTATGTCATCGCCGGGACCAGGCGCAAGATGGCCTCGAGCAGCCGCGCGCGATGCCCAGCGGTGTGCGCCGTCCGCACGCGCACGCGCCCTGCCCGCCCGACTGCCGCCCGACCGATCTCGGGGCGTCCGAGCGCGCGGATCACGTCCTCGGTGCGCTCGGCAATGACGATCTCTGTGCCCGGCGTGAAGAAGGTGGAGAGACCCGGCCACGTGTCGGAGATGATCGGGGTCGCGCAGGCGGCGGCTTCGAACAGCCGCACGCTCGGGCTCCAGCCAACCGCGCGCATATCGGCGCGCGTGACGTTCAGTGTCCAGCCGCAGCTTGCGTAGAAGTCCGCGTGGCCCGCCGGGGGGATGTGTTCGATGCGCTCGACGTTGGCGGGCCACTCGATCGCGTCGGGGTATTGCGGGCCGGCGACGACGAAGCGCTGCTCCGGCATTCTCCGCGCGGTCTCGATCAGCAGCCGCTCCAGCGTCGATTGCCGGTCCTCGCTGTAGGTGCCGAGATAGCCGAGATCCCAGCGCCGCGGCAGGTCGAGCGGCTCGTACAGCGTGTCGTCCACCGAACAGTAGAGCGCGCGCGCCTGCTTCGCGCGCCAGCGCCGCTCGAGCACGCGCAGCGTGTCACCGCCGGTGAAGGAGAGATAGACGTCGAAGGACGGGATGATCTCCGGCGCGAGATATTCGTGATCGCCCGATTCGAGCTTCGCGAGCGTCACCGGCGTATCGATATCGTAGAAGGCGAGCACGCCGCCGGCCGTCGCGCGGGCGAGCCGTGCAACTGCGACGCCCTCGGGCACGTACGATCCGACGATCACCGCGTCCGCGGCCGCCATGCGGGGACGGAACCGGTCGAGATCGGCGAGGCTTTCGTAGAATTGCAGCTCGCACCAGCGGGGATCGGCGAGATCGCGGGTGTCGGCATACCA
>DATAPS010000364.1:0-2089 GCA_036265085.1 Acetobacteraceae bacterium
TCCGGGAGAACGCGGGACCATGGAACTGACCAAGCTGCGCGGCATCGTAGGCGGCCCCCGCATCGGCGGGCACGTGCTCGCAGACGCTCTCGTCGCGCAGAGGATCACCCACGCATTCGCGGTGCCCGGCGAGAGCTATCTCGATGTGCTCGACGGCCTCTACGCGGCCCGCGACAAGCTGCATCTGACGACCTGCCGCTTCGAGGCGGGTGCGGTGAACATGGCGGAGGCGATCGGGAAACTCTCGGGCCGTCCCGCCGCCGCGTTCGTCACGCGCGGCCCCGGCGCCTGCCACGGCGCTGTCGGCATCCACACGGCGATGCAGGACAGCACGCCGCTGCTGCTGTTCGTCGGGCAGATCCCGTTCGAGGAGACCGACCGCGAGAGTTTTCAGGAAGTCGACTACCGCCGCATGTTCCAGCCGCTCGCGAAATGGGTGACGCAGATCGACGACGCCGCGCGCATCCCCGAGCTCGTCGCCCATGCGGTCGATGTGGCGACCAGCGGCCGGCCCGGTCCGGTCGTGATCGCGCTTTCGGAAGAGATGCAGAAGCACCCGGTCGAGGTCGCCGACATCCCACGCGCCGACGTCGCGCGTCCGCATCCCGACATGGCGGCGATCGCACGGATGCAGTCGATGATCGCGGCGAGCCGCAAGCCGCTCGCGATCCTCGGTGGCAGCGCCTGGAGCGACGAGGGACGCGCGGCGATCCGCGACTTCCTGGTCGCGCACGACATCCCGGTGGCCGTCGCCTTCCGACGCCAGGCGCTCTACGACAACACGCTCGACAACTACGTGGGCGATCTCGGCGTAGGCTCCGATCCGGCGCTGATCGCCAAGGCGCGCGAGGCCGACCTGATCCTCGCCATCGGCACGCGGCTGCCGGAAGCCGTGACGCAGGGTTACACGCTGTTCGACCATGCCGGCGGCACGCCGATCGTGCACGTCTATCCCGATGCCGCGGAGATCGGCCGCGTGTTCCGCCCGGCGCTGGGCATCGTCAGCGATCTCGACGTGTTCGCGATCACTATGGCCGGCCGCGAGCCAGGGCGCGTGCCCTGGCAGGACTGGACGCGCGAGCTGCGCGCGATCCGGCTCGCCGGCGCGGAGGTCCCCGCCTATGCCGGGCCGCTCAATGTCGCTCAGGCGATGAAGGAGCTGGAGCGGCTGCTCGAGCCCGACGCGATCCTTACCTGCGACGCCGGCAATTTCGCGACCTGGCCGCCCCGCTTCATGCATTTCGGCGACGGGCAGCGCTTCATCGGCCCGACGAGTGGGGCGATGGGCTACGGCGTGCCGGCGGCGGTGGGCGCGAAGATCGCGTGGCCGCAGCGGCAGGTTGTGTGCTTCGTCGGCGACGGCGGGTTTCTGATGACCGGGCAGGAGATCGCGACCGCGATTCACCACGGCGTCGCCCCGATCGTGCTCGTCTTCAACAACAACATGTACGGCACCATCCGCATGCACCAGGAGCGCAGCTTCCCCGGCCGTGTCTCCGGCACCGACCTGACCAACCCGGATTTCGGCCGCTTCGCCGAAGCGTTCGGGGCGCACGGCGAGGTCGTGACGAAGACCGCCGAATTCACCCCCGCCTTCCGCCGCGCCGTCGCGAGCGGAAAACCGGCCGTGATCGAGCTGCGGACCAACCCCGAGCAGATCACGACACGCGCGACCATCGCGCAGCTCCGCGCCGCCGCCAAGCCGGCGCGGCCGAAGGGAAAACAGTGATGACCGCAATCCAATCGATGCGCTCGATAGTCATCGCGGCGTTCTTTCTGCTCGCGGCGTCCGCGCTCGCGGCCGTGGAAACTCCCATCGGGACCTGGCGAACCATCAACGACGTGGGCCAGCCCACCGGGGAGGTGGAGATATGGGAGCATAACGGCCTGCTCTACGGCCGTATTGTCGGCATCGACGACCCGGTGAAGCGGGCCGGCGTGTGCTTCAAATGCACGGACGACCGCAAGGACCAGCCGGCGCTGGGCCTGCAGATCATGCGTGGCATGAAGATGGACGGCGGCCGCTGGGACGGCGGCACGATCCTTGATCCGGAGACCGGCGGGATCTACGACGCCTCGATGCGACTCA
>DATAPS010000365.1:0-6213 GCA_036265085.1 Acetobacteraceae bacterium
GCGAGGTTTGTTCGTGGTCCCGGTAGCAGTCTGTATGTTGGTTCGCTGGAGTGGATCCTCTCACGTCGTGGATAGGCGGTCTCAAGCTCGGCCATTCACACGTGGCGGCAGTTCTTCGAGGTGAGGATGATGTTCTCGGCCGAGCGCTTTACGGGCTTGAACCCGGGCGAATCACGTAGCGTGCAGGCGGTCGCCGTCGCGGATGGCGACAATCCTGTCGTAGGGGCGGCGATGCAGCGGCAGGCGCACGTAAAGGGGGTCCTCCGAGACATTGGCGACGCCAGCGGTCTGGAGCGGCGGCTCGGCTGGCTGGACCCCGACCAGCTCCCGCCATTCTGGCTCAGCTCGGCCAGCGCGGTGAACGGAACCCGCACCGGAGCGGCACTCCGCCGGATCGCGGACATACTCCTGAGTCTGTGCCTCCTCCTTTTCACGCTGCCTTTGATGATCGCAACCGCTGCTGCCGTTCGGTTCGATAGTCCGGGCCCCATTCTCTATCGCCAACAGCGTGTCGGGCTCGGCGGGGCCGTTTTCACGGTATTCAAATTTCGTAGCATGGTGGCCGACGCGGAAGCCGCGACGGGGCCGGCATGGGCAACCCGGCGCGATCCGCGGGTGACGCGCGTCGGCTACTACATCAGGCTGACCCGGATCGACGAGCTTCCTCAGCTGATCAACGTGTTGCGCGGGGATATGAGCTTTATCGGCCCGCGTCCGGAGCGCCCCAATTTCGTCGAGACGCTCGGCCACCTCATTCCGCACTATCTCGATCGGCATGTCATAAAGCCGGGTCTGACAGGGTGGGCGCAGGTGAATTACGCCTACGGAGCGTCCGTGGACGACGCGCGCGCGAAGCTCGCATTCGATCTCTATTATATTATGCATCGCGGCGTTCTCCTCGACATTCGTATCCTTCTCGCCACGGTGCGCGTGATCCTGTTCCGAGAGGGTGCCCGCTAGGCAGACACGATCTCCCGCGGGGAGTAGTCGTCGACGTTCGTGCGTTTCCTGTTCTGGGCTTGTGCGGCCGGCTTCGCCGGCTTGGCAGCGCTTGGGCTCACCAGCAAGCGATCGGGATTGGCTGGCCAGTTCCTCGTCCTCGCAGCCGCGGTCACCGCGGCCTGGTCCATGGCCGTCGCCCTGTTCTGGCCGGACATGCGGGGCCTCCCGCCCGAGCTTGCCGATGTCCTGCGGTCGCTGGCCTGGTACGGGTTCGTCCTTTATCTCTACAGGCGCACGGTCTCGGATACCCGACTCGTGACGTATACGATGGGTACGACGGGGCTCATCGGTCTGGTGACGGCTTCGCTTGCCGCCGGCCGGATCTGGTTGAGCGGCCCGTCCACGGGCTATGCGTCGGAAGCGGGAATAGCCGCTCAGCTATGCATCGCGGTGTGCGCGATCCTGCTGATCGAGAACATCTGGCGAAACACCGATCAACCCGGCCGTTGGCACGTCAACCTCGCCTGTATCGGCGTGCTTGGCCTGTTCACATATGATGTGATCCTGGCCGGCGATACCGTTCTGCTCGGCCGGACATCGCCGACGCTGTTCGCCGGGCGAGCGCTCGGAACCCTCTTCGTCGCGCCGTTCCTCGCGCTGCACATCATGCGGAACCGCGACCGTCCCGTCGAAATCCGGATGTCCCGCGCGGCGGCGTTCCACAGCGCGACGCTTGTCGTAAGCGGGTTGTTCTTTCTCAGCCTGGCCGTCGTGGGCGAAATGCTGCGCCGGTTCGGATCGGCCTGGGGCGGCGTCGCGGAGGTCGGGCTGCTCTTCGCCGGGCTTCTCAGCATCGCGATCCTGATCACCTCCGGAACGGCGCGATCGAGGCTTCGGACGACCATCGTCGACAATTTCTTTACACATCGGTATGACTATCGGACGGAATGGAACCGATGCACCGAAATCCTGACGACGCGCGAGTCCTACGTCCCGATGCACGCGCGTGTGATTCGAGCGTTGGCTGAGATCGTGGACAGCCCGGCGGGCGTACTCTTCTTGCGGGATCGGGACGGTCTGGCGTTTGCGTGGGCTGGATCCTGGAACTTGCCGACGGTCGCTCACCCGATCATGGCCGAACATCCGATCGTGCAGCGATTCGAGACGCACGGCGAGGCGATCGAACTTTCGGGACTACCGGCAGATGCGACGTTGCCCGATGTGACGGGTGATTGCTGGCTTGCCGTCCCGCTCGGGACCGATGACCACATGCTCGGCTTCGTCGTGCTTGACCACCCGCGCGCGGACTTCCGCCTCGACGCGGAGGTGTTCGCTTTATTGCGGACCGTGGGACGAATGAGCGCCACCTTCATCGCCGAGCAACGGGTGGCCCAGGAATTGGCGCAGGCGAATGATCTTCAGATCTATGCGAAGCAGTTCGCCTTCGTGGCGCACGACATCAAGAACATCGCGAGCCAGCTCTCGATGCTTCTCGCCAATGCCGAGGTGCACCTGCAGAACCCGGAGTTCCAGCGTGACATGCTCGGCACGGTGCGATCCTCGACCCGGAAGATTCAAGGTCTGCTGCGCCGCCTCCAGGATCCGGGCGAAGCGACCGGACGAGCGGTCACGGTCCCGACCTCCCGGCTTGCCGATCTGGTGGCCTGCACGCCCCGGCCGAACGGCATCGACGTGCGTCTCGATGACGACAGCAAGCCGGGAGCGGTTGCGATCAGCCAGACTGCCTTCGATTCCGTGATAACGCACTTGCTCGGCAATGCCATCGAGGCATCTCTTCCGGATCAGCCGGTGACCGTCCGGGTGCGACACGACGCCAGTCGGCTCGTCATCGACATTGTCGATCAGGGGACCGGAATGAGTCCGGAATTCATCCGCGACACGCTCTTCCGGCCGTTCGGAACCGCGAAGCACGGCGGCACCGGTATCGGCGCGTATCAGGCGCGCGAGCTCGTGCGCAGCGCCGGGGGCGATCTGATCGCGATCAGTGAGACGGGCGCGGGTACGACGATGCGGCTCTTTCTTCCGCTCATCGGAATGAGCGCCGGCTCGGCGCCACAGCGCACACCGTGAGCCGAACGCCTCAGCGGTTCGGGCTGCTCGTCGTCGACGACGATGTCGGCCTCTGCAACCAGTACAAATGGGCGTTTCCCCAATGTGAGGTGAGCATCGCGCACGCGCGACCGCCCGCGCTCACGCTTGCGCAGAAGGACCGGCCGGCGGTTGTCGTGCTGGATCTCGGGCTGCCTCCCGACCCGGACGGTGTGACCGAAGGGTTCGCGACCTTGGAGGCGATCACGCGCCTTCTGCCGGACACCAAAGCAATCGTGGTCACCGGCAATGGCGAGCGCGCGCACGCCCTGCGCGCGGTCACCGCGGGCGCGTACGACTTCTGTGAGAAACCGGTTGATATCGAGGTGCTCCGCACGATCGTCGACAGGGGTTTGCGCCTCTACGAGATCGAGGCTGAGAACCGCCGCCTCGCGAGCGTTGCGAACGCCAGCTCGATCCAGCAGATCGTCACCTGCGACGAAAGCATGTTGAAGGTGTGCAGGACAATCGAGCGTCTTGCTGCCACCGATGTAACGGTTCTGCTGCTTGGGGAAAGTGGCACGGGCAAGGAGGCTCTTGCGAGGGCGTTGCACGACCTGGGGCAACGCGCGCGGCGACCCTTCGTCGCGATCAATTGCGGCGCGATCCCGGAAACGCTGCTGGAGAGCGAATTGTTCGGATACGAGCGCGGCGCGTTCACCGGCGCTCACAAGCAGACCATCGGGAAGATCGAGAGCGCGGACGGCGGTACGCTTTTTCTCGACGAGATCGGCGATATTCCACACCCTCTTCAGGTGAAGTTGCTCCGGTTCCTGCAGGATCAGCGGATCGAGCGCTTGGGGGGGCGCCAGCCGATCCAAGTGGACGTTCGCGTCGTTTCGGCGACGAACGCCGCGCTTGAGGATCGGATCCAGGAGGGCAGGTTCCGCGGAGACCTGTTCTATCGCCTCAATCCGGTCTCCGTCCGCATCCCGCCGCTCCGGCAGCGAGGTGGCGACACAGTCCTGCTCGCGCGCTACTTCCTTGCGATGTACAGCCGCGAGTTCAACCGATCGTTTCGCGGCTTCTCCGATGATGCGATCGACGCCATGAGTGCCCATCCGTGGCCGGGGAACGTGCGCGAATTGGGGAATCGCGTTAAGCGGGCGGTCATCATGGCCGACGGTAAGCTTGTCACGGCGGCCGATCTGGAGTTCGACGCAGCGACCTTCGATCGGAAGGATCTCGATATTCGGGCTGCGCGGATGCGCGCTGAGCGAGAGGTCATCCAGCTCGCGATGGCGCGCAGCAACGGCCGGCTGGCCGGCGCGGCCAAGTTGCTTGGAATCAGTCGACCGACCCTTTACACGTTGATGGACGCACATGGCCTCGAAGCCGAGCCAAAAGGCGGCATCGACGTGCCAAGCGGGTCGGGCTAATGGGGCGCTCCTAGAGCGGGTCGGTATATGCGTAAGCTCGTCATTCTCTCGGTAACCGGTGTGCTGATCGCTGGCGGGGCCGGAGCAAGTGCGTACTACTACGTACACAATCGTGCGAACTACTACGATCAAGCGATCCAGTCGCTCCGTGCGGGTGATGTGAAACGTGCGCAGATCCAGCTGCGCAATGCCGTCCGTCAGAACCCGAGCAACGCCTCGGCGCATTTCCAGCTCGCGCAAGTTGAGCTTGGGCTCGGTGATGCCGTTGCCGCCGAGAAGGATTATCGCGCCGCGCTCGCCCTCGGGTTCGACGCCGATGCGATCACGCCGGCGCTGGCGCAGACGTATCTTATGCAGCAGCGTTTCCGGGATCTTCTCGCGGACTTCCCTGCGGTCGAATCGCCGCCGGAGCTCGCCGCGCGAATCGACGTGCTGCGGGCGCTCGCTTACGTTCGCCTGAACGATCCCGACAACGCGGCGGCGGCGATCGACGAGGCCGAGAAGCTGGCGCCCACGCTCACCGATGTTCCACTGAATGCCGCGCGGATCGCGCTGTCGCGTCAGGATCGCGTGACCGCAGAGCGGGAGCTCAATCGGACGCTCAAGCTCGATCCGCGGAACGCGGCCGCGCTGACTCTGAAGGCTGAGATGCAGAGGACCCGCGGCGATCGCGACGGTGCCATGAAGACGATAGGGCTTGCAGTCGCGGACACTCCCGAGGGGATCCGGGCTCGCCTCACGCGTGCCGGTTTCTACATCGACGACAGCCAAGACGCGGACGCTAAGAAGGACGTCGATGCGGTGCTCGAGGTCGAGCCTCAGAACCTCATGGCGACCTATCTGCGAGGCGTTCTGCTTACCCGCGCCAAGGACTGGCCTGCCGCGGACGCTGTCCTCACCAAGGTGTCTCAGTACGCTTCACAGCTTCCCAAGGCGTATTTTTTCATTGCGGTCGTTAAATCAAACACCGGGCAGCTGGAACAGGCTCACGATGCTGCCTCGCGCTACGTCGCGCGAGTGCCGCAGGATCCCGAGGGTGTCAAGCTGCTTGCGCGCGTTGCGGTCGACAGCAAGCAGCCGACGGATGCTATACGCGTGCTGAACGACGCGGTCACCGCTGGGCGCGCCGACCTCGAGATGCTCGATCTGCTCGGCCGCGCCTATACGATGGCGGGTCGACCCACCGATGCCGTTGCCACGTTCGAGAAGGCCGCAAGCCTCGCGCCCGGCAACTCGGACATTCTGGCGCGATTGGCTTCCGCTCGTGCCGATGCGGCGGCCGTTGGATCGGATGGATCGGACGGGGTCCAGAAAACCTCACTTCAGGCGACCCCCGCGCCGCCTGCGCCAACCGAGACGTCGATCGTGACGGCGCTCGCGATCGGTGATCTGGGCCGTGCCTCGTCGGAAATCGACGCCCTCAGGGCGAAAGACGGAAACACCGAGCTCGTCGCGGATCTTTCGGCGCGGCTCAAGATGGCGCAGCTTGACCTTCCCGGCGCGCGCTCGCAGCTCGACACTGCGCTGAAGCAGTTCCCCGATTCGGTCAGACTTCGCCTAGCGCTCGCGCGCCTCGCGGAGATCCAGCTGCAACCCGATCAGACCGAACGGTGGCTCACCGAGATCGTGCAGCGCCAGCCCACGAGCGAGCCGGCGCTTGCTGGCTTGATCGGAATCATGATCAACAGCGGGCGCGTCAATCGCGCAATCGCGCTCGCGGACGCGGCGCGAAAGGCGGCCCCCGCCGAGGCTACGTTTCCAGCGATGATCGCTGATCTCCAGA
>DATAPS010000366.1:0-17808 GCA_036265085.1 Acetobacteraceae bacterium
AGGCTGATCGCGGCGGCCGCAAGCTGTTGCGGCCGCAACCATCCCTGTAAAATACAGGAAAAATACAGGGGCGCGTGTAGAATGGCGCTGGCACAACCCCGAGTCTGGATTCCTTATTTTTGGCGCATGTTCTCCTCGGCGATCCGGAACTTGCACCCCTGAAAAGCAAAGCGCGCCCGGAGCGGTAAGCTTCCGGACGCGCGAATGCCACTCTGCACTTACTGCCATGCGCCGCTCGCGCCGGGAACGCAAGCGGAATTCGATCTATCCCGGTTATTCACCGGTGCGCCGATCATGGCCGATCGACGCGTCGTGCCAGGCGGCCTCAGCGCAATGAGGCGGGTGGCTCAAATCGGGTATCGCTCCCTCAGGCCCCGGTCAGCGCGCGACCGAAGGCTCGATCATCTTCCTCGGGTCGACGATCCGGTCGAACTCTGCCTCGCTGACGAAGCCGAGCTTCAGCGCGGCTTGCTTCAGCGTGAGGTCGTGCTCCATGGCGTAGTGGGCGATCTGCGAGGCCTTGTCGTAGCCGATGACGGGCGACAGCGCCGTCACCAGCATCAGCGAGCGCTCGACATACTCGGCGATCTTCTTGCGGTTGGGCTCGGTGCCCTCGACCAGGTACTTGCGGAAGTTGGCGCAACCGTCGCTCATCAGCACGACCGACTGCATGATGTTGTGGATCATCACC
This sequence comes from Acetobacteraceae bacterium, assembly GCA_036265085.1. GTDB lineage: Bacteria > Pseudomonadota > Alphaproteobacteria > Acetobacterales > Acetobacteraceae > DATAPS01. The sequence continues at coordinate 692 of DATAPS010000366.1, forward strand.
GGCTTGTAGACGTTCATCTCGAGGTAGCCGCCGGCTCCGCCGAAGCCGACGGCCACGTCGTTCCCCATCACCTGCACCGCGACCATGGTCAGCGCCTCGGCCTGGGTCGGATTGACCTTGCCGGGCATGATGGACGATCCGGGCTCGTTCTCAGGGATCATCAGCTCGGCGAAGCCGGCGCGCGGGCCGCAGGACATCAGGCGGATGTCATTGGCGATCTTGTAGAGGGATCCCGCGAGCGTACGCAGCGTGCCGGAAAGCTGCACCAGGGCGTCATGCGCGCCCTGCACCGTGAACTTGTTCGGAGCGGTAACGAACGGCAGCGACGTGAGCTTTGCGATCTCGGCCGCGGCAGCTTCGGCGAAGCCGGGCTCGGCGTTGATTCCGGTGCCGACGGCCGTGCCGCCAAGCGCAAGGCGGTATACGCCGGGCAGCGCATCATGCAGCCGCTCGATGTCGTCCGACAGCATCCCGGCGTAGCCGGACCATTCCTGGCCCAAGGTGATCGGGGTCGCGTCCTGCATATGGGTGCGACCGATCTTGACGATGCCGTCCCACTCCTCGGATTTCCGTGCGATCGAGTCATGCAGCGCCTGCACCGCGGGCAACAGACGCTGCACCGTGCCGGTGGCGGCAGCGATGTACATCGCAGAGGGAAAGCTGTCGTTCGACGACTGCGACATGTTGACGTGATCGTTGGGATGCACCGGCTTCTTGCTGCCGAGCGGCGTGCCGGCGAGCTGGCAGCAACGATTGGAGATCACCTCGTTCACGTTCATGTTGAACTGGGTGCCGCTGCCGGTCATCCAGACATGGAGCGGGAACATATCGTGATGCTTGCCGGCCAGGACTTCGTCGCAGACCTGGACGATGAGCCCGTGCACCTCATCGGAAAGTCGTCCGGCGGCGTGGTTGGCATTGGCGGCCGCCTTCTTGAGGATCGCATAGGCCGTGATCATCTCGCGCGGGATCAGATCGGCCCCGATGCTGAAATGCTCGAGCGATCGCTGCGTCTGCGCGCCCCAGAGCTTGTCGGCGGGGACTTCCACCTCGCCGAGGCCATCGGTTTCCTTGCGCATTTCGGTCATGGCGGCCTCACGGTTCAAGCGACGCTTACCATGGTGGGCGAATCAAGTGGCGGGCAGGATGATTATCGGGCGCGCCCATGTTCCGACCGACGGCGTCAGAACCATCCGCCATCGACCACGAACTCCCGGGCCGTCACCAACCGGCTGTCGTCCGCCGCTAGCCATAGCACCATGCGCGCGACATCGGGCTCATGCAACCGGTCCGGGATACATTGCCCGGCTGACCGCTTCGCCTCGCTCTCCTCGGTCACCCAAAGATCGAGCTGGCGTTGCGTCATGATCCAGCCAGGAAAGACGATGTTCGCGCGGATCCGGTGCCTGCCGAGGTCGCGGGCGATGCCGCGCGTCAGGCCGATCACCGCCGACTTCGCCGCGGTGTAGACCGGCATGCCGCCTGTCGCGAGCAGGAAGCTGTTCGAGCTCATGTTGATGATCGAACCGCCGCCGGCCGCGATCATGTCGTCCGTCACCGCTTGGATACAGAAGAACTGGTGACGCAGGTTGGTAGCCATGCGCTCGTCCCAATACTCCGGCGTCACCTCGTCGATGCTGTGTCGGTCGTCGCGGGCGGCATTGTTGACGAGAACCTCGATGCCGCCGCCAAGCTCCTGCTTAAGCCGCGCGACGCCGTCCCGCAGCTGGCCGATGTCGCGCAGGTCCGCATGGACGAAGCGCACAACCGCGTCCGGCGGCATTTGCGCCACCAACGCGTGCGCGGTGTCGGCGTCGTAATCGAGAAACCCGACATGGCTGCCCTGGGCGGCGAAATGCTCGACGATGCTTGCGCCGATTCCGGACGCGCCACCGGTGACGAGCACACGGCGCCCGGCAAGACTCGGATAACGTGCGAACTGGTCGGACATCGGCGCCTCCACGGAATGCCGTCTTGCACTCCGGCGGACATGGTGCTGTCAACGCGCCCCGGCGTGACTCTCGCGGGAAGCGGCCGAGCCAGAGAAATGAGGATCGCTATCGTCTGCTACGACTCGCGCGGCGGCGTGCAATCCTACGTCGCGCTCGGACTCGGGCTGCAGGGTGCCGGCCAATGAAATCCCGCGCCGATCAACGCCTGGTCGATCTCGGCCTCGTGGAGAGCCGCGCCCGCGCGCAGGCACTGATCCTTGCGGGCAAGGTCTACGCTGGCGAGAAGCGCATCGAGAAGGCGGGGCAGCTGCTCGCCCCCGACACCGCGCTCGAGCTGCGCGGCCAGGACCATCCGTGGGTCTCGCGCGGCGGCATCAAGCTCGCGCATGCCCTTACGCACTTCGCGCTTTCGCCGGAAGGCCGGGTGTGCCTCGATATCGGGGCCTCCACCGGCGGCTTCACCGACGTGCTGCTCGCGAACGGCGCCGCGCGCGTGCACGCCGTGGATGTCGGACACGGACAGCTCGCATGGAGGTTGCGCAACGATCCGCGCGTCGTGGTCCACGAGAGGACCAATGCCCGCTATCTGGAGGCCGCAACCATACGCGATTCTGTCGAGGCGCTGGTGTGCGATGCGAGCTTCATCGGACTCGCGACGGTGTTGCCCGCCGGATTGGCGCTGTGCGTGCCGGGCGCCTGGGCGGTGGCGCTGATCAAGCCGCAATTCGAAGCCGGGCCGGAGGCAGTGCGGCGCACCGGGGGTGTCGTGCGCGATCCTGCCATCCATGCCGAGGTCTGTGCGCGCATCGCCGCATGGTGGGCGGCGCTGCCGGGGTGGTCGGTGCTGGGCGTGACGGAAAGCCCGATCAAAGGGCCCGAGGGGAATCGCGAGTTCCTGATCGCGGCGGTCAGCGTCTGATCGGATTCGCGACGTCCGGGCGGATCGCCGAGGCTGCCCTTTCCCGGCACGCTCGCTTCATGCACTACTCCGCCGGCGATCCGGTCGGAATTGGCCGTCGAGGAGAAACCGTGTCGCTCAGCGTCGTCCCGGCCGCCTTCGTCGTTCCTCCGGTCAATCTGCTGCTGCTCAGTTTGGCGGGCCTCGCGCTCGTCCGGCGCCACCGCCGGGCAGGCCTGATCCTGGCCGCCATCGGTGGGGTGGGTCTGTTCGTGCTCGCCCTGCCATTGACGGGAAAAGCCCTGCTGGCTTCGCTCGAGACCGGCCTGCCCCTCGCGCCAGACCCTGTGGCGCCGCCCGAGGCGATCGTCGTCCTTTCGGCCGACGGATTTCGTGAGGGCGGACCCGACCAACGCTACAACGTCGGCGAATTGACCCTCGACCGATTGCGCGGCGGGGCGGCCCTGTATCGCCGGGTCAAATTGCCGATCCTGGTCGCGGGCGGTGTCCTGCAGAACGCGCCCAAACCGATCTCTGTCGAAATGGCGCGCAGCCTCGAACAGGATTTCGGTGTCCCGGTGCGCTGGATCGAACGCCGATCGCAGGACACTTGGGAGAACGCGACCGAGAGCGCCGCAATACTGAAGGCATCCGGCGTGAGCTCGATCTATCTAGTGACGCATGCTTGGCACATGAAGCGCGCGCTCCTGTCGTTCTCGCGAGCCGGCATCACGGCCGTGGCCGCGCCGGTCGGCTTCGTTCCATGGCCAACCGGCGAACTGTCCGATTTCGTTCCGGCGGCCAGCGCGTGGCAGAAGAGCTATTACGGCCTGCACGAATGGATCGGATATATCGAATACGTTGCGTTCCGCCGTTAACGGCCCAGAACGAACCGATCCCGCCCCGCTGCTGCCGGGCGCACGCGCAGTCTCCGCAAAGCTACCAGACGAAGGCCGGCAGCGCCGCGACGGGCGCCAGCTCCGCCGCCGCCGCGGCGGCCTCGGCCCGCGCCGGGTCGCCGGCGAGCTCCGCGCCGTGGATGCCGCCGAGCACCCAACAGGAGTCGATGCCAACCGACGCCGCACCCGCGATGTCTGTGCGCAGCGCATCGCCGACCGCGAGTACGCGCTCGCGCGGCAAGTCCAGTCGCGTGAGCACTGGCGCGTAGATCGCCGGATCGGGCTTGCCGATCCACCGCGCCCGGCCGCCCATCGCCTCGTAGTGCTGCGTCAGCAGCCCGGCGCAGATCACGCGCCGTCCGCCGCGGATCACTTCGAGGTCGGGATTGGCGCAGATCATGGGCAGCTCCGCCGTACGGCACGCCTCCAGCACGCCGAGATGCGGCGTGATGTCGTCGTTTGCCGAGAGATCGTCGGGCCCGGTGTTCAGCACGAATTCCGCCTGATCCGGCCGCGCCACCCGCTCCAGCGGCAACCCTTCCATCACGTTCCGGTCACGCTCGGGGCCGAGATGGAACACGCGTGTGCCGAGAACCGCGAAGAACGGATCGTCGCGGTCGCGCAGCATCCGCCAGGTCTGCTCGCCACTGGTCAGCAAGTCGGTATAGCGCGCGTCGGCGATGCCCATGCCCCGCATCCCCTCGCGCGCGACGTGCGATCGACGGGGCGCGTTGGACAGCAGCACGGTCGGCTTGCCCGCATCGCGCAGCGCCCGGAGGCAGTCGATCGCGCCGGGATAGGGCGTGACGCCGTCATGGATGACGCCCCAGAGATCGAGGATGAAACCGTCGTAGCGCGGCGCGATCTCGCGGAACCCGGTCAGCGCGCGCATTGGAATGCACCTATGTCGGCCCCGATTGCGGCTTCGACGCTCGGCAGGCCGGCGGCGTCCAGCGCCCGCAGCAGCTCGCGCTTGAGGCGGGGGATCAGCGCCGGCCCCTCGTAGGCGAACTCGGTGTAGAGCTGCACCAGATTCGCGCCAGCGCGCATCCGCGCGAGCACGTCCGCCCCGCTCGCGATCCCGCCGACGCCGATCAGCGCCAGCCGCCCGCGCGCGTGTCCCGCCGCCTGCGCCAGCATCCGCAGCGCCAGGGCCCGCAACGGCGCGCCCGAGAGCCCGCCCGGCTGGGTCGCCGCTGCCGAGCGGAGCGTCGGCGGACGGGTGATCGTGGTGTTGGAAATGATGAGCCCGGCCACCCCGGTATCGACGCAGGTCTCCACCAGCGCCGCGAGCGCCGCGTCGGCAAGGTCGGGCGCGAGCTTCACCAGCAGCGGAGGACGGCGCGACACGGCGCGCCCGATCGCCTCGAGAATGGCGCGGAGCCGCGCCTCGCTCTGGAGGTCGCGCAGGCCGGGTGTGTTGGGCGACGAGACGTTGATCGTGACGTAATCGGCATGCGGCGCGACCGCTGCGACCAGTTCGGGATAGTCGCGCTCCGGCACCGCGCCGTCCTTGTTGATCCCGATATTCGCGCCGACCGGCACCGTCCCGCGCGTGCGCGCCGCGAGCCGGCGGACGAAGGCGTCGATCCCCGCGTTGTTGAAGCCGAGACGGTTGATGATGGCCCGGTCGGCCGCGAGGCGGAACAGCCGCGGCCTCGGATTGCCCGGCTGCGGCCGCGGCGTGACGGTGCCGACCTCGACGAAGCCGAAGCCGAGCCGCCCGAGCGGGCCGATCACCGCCGCGTTCTTGTCGAAGCCCGCCGCGATCCCGATCGGGTTGTTGAATACGCGACCGAGCGTATGGACCGAGAGCCGCGGATCATCCGCGCTGCGATCGGACCCTGCCAAACCGAGCGCGAGCGCCCGAAGCGCCACGCCGTGCGCCGTTTCCGCATCGAACAGGCGCAGCAGCGGAACGACATTCGAGGCGAGGCGCAGCGACATCGGCGGCTCTGTGCCGCAATCCGCCGCCCTTGCCCAGCCCTGGCGGTCGGCAGCCGGTCAGGCGTTTTCGAGCGCGCGGTTGCTTATCTCGAAGAGGCGCATGTTCTTGGCGACGTCGTAGCGGGCCTCGGTGAGCGTTTCCGGCTCCCACTCGCTGCGCTCCTCGGCGAAGAAGTCGCCGCGATAGATGTGGATCGCGCCGGTCAGCTTCTCGATCGGATTGGTCACGCTGTGGATGATGTCCGCGCCGAGCGGCGCCACCTCGCATTTGCCGAGCGACTTCGCGCCGGCCGCCTCGATCAGGCCGCCCGGGACGCCGGGAACCCGGCGCCAGAAGATGTTGTCCTCGCGGCCCGTGTACACGCCGATCGATGCCCACATGTTATGGTTATGTGGCACAATCGTCATCCGCGGCCCCCAGATCACGTTCAGGATCGTGAGGTCAGCCGATTTAAGGATTGCCGCCACCCCGGCGCGCGTGGGCTCCCCGATCGCCGCCATCAACGCTGCGGGGTCCGAGACCACGCGGGCGAGGACCGCTCGGATCGCCCGCTCCGGCTCTGATCCGGCGTTGGCGGTGCGGACATCTTCGATGAAGCGGTCGAGATCGAGCATCAAGTCCTCCCAGGCGGATTGCACGAAGCATGTCCTACTCCGAACCGGGTCGGGCCTGAATGGGAATCGGCGGTCAGAGCTCGATGCCGGCCGCACATACGAGCGTGGTGAGCCCGGCCGCCATCCCCGCCACCGAAACGGACGGCTCGACGTCGATCCATTCCTCCAGCGAATGCGCACGTCCGCCCTTCCCGCCCGAGCCGATCTTGATCGCGGGGATGCCGAGGCTCATGGCGATGTTGGCGTCGGTCGAAGACGCGACATGCGTCGGGGCGAAACCGTGGGCGCGCACTGCATTCGTCGCCGCCTGGACCAGCGCGCTGTCGGCAGGCGTGCGGCCGGCGGGGCGGTCGCCGATCAGCGTCGTCTCCGTTGTCACCGCTCCCTCGCGGGTCGCCCGCGCCGCGTTCTCGGCGGCGGCCGCATCGGTCACGGCCTGGATGAAGCGGCGCTCCAGGGCGGCAAGCGCGCCGGCGTCCTCCGAGCGGAGGTCGATCTCGACCCAGACCTCGTTGGGGATCGCATTGATCGACGTGCCGCCGCCGGTGACGCTCGCGCTGTGGGTGGTCTTGGGTACGGCCGGGACGCTGATCTCGGAGAGCGCGAGCACCGCGCGGGCCATCGCGTACATCGGGTTGACCAGCCCGAACGCCCCCCAGCTGTGTCCCCCCGGCCCACGGAACGTGGCCCGGTATCGCTTCGAGCCGATCCCGCCGGTCGCGATCTTGTCGGGCTCGGGACTGTCGACCGTGATGAACGCGCCGATCCGGTCGCGATACGGTCCTTTCAGAAACAGGTGCCGCATCCCGCGGAGGTCGCCCAGCCCCTCCTCGCCGACATTGCCGATGAACAGAATGTCGTTGCGCGTTCGGACGCCCGCGGCGTCGAGCGCGCGGATATAAGCGAGCAGAACGGCGAGGCCGCGCGTGTCGTCACCGATGCCCGGCGCATAGAGTTTGGTGCCCTCGCGGCGGACCCGCACATCGGTGCCCGCGGGGAAGACGGTATCGAGATGGGCGGCGATCGCCGTGATCCCGCCATTGCCGGTGCCGCGGCGGACTCCCATGACGTTGCCGACCCCGTCCTGCGCTACGTCGTCGAGGCCGTGATCGCGCAGCATCGGGAGATAAGCCGCAGCCCGTGCCGCTTCGCCGAATGGCGGCGACGGGATTTCGGTCAGGCGGATGATATCCTCGACGGTGCGGTCGTGCTCAGCAGCGAGCGTGTCGACCGCACGGCGATAGGCGGCACTCGCCATGAACTGCGCCACCATGCTCGGCTGATCCGGTCCGTCCATCGCTCGCTCCCACTCTGCGCGCAATGCATACCCATGGGCGCGCGACCTTGATAGCCGTGGACTAGCCCACCGGCTCGCCGATGAACGCGCCCTGCTCGCGTAGGCGCGCCTGCACGCGGCCGACATCGAGGACGTGCGGCGAACGCCCGCCGCGAAGCGCGAGCGCTCCGGCGACGCCGGCCGCCTCACCCATCGCGAAGCAGGGCGGCATGACGCGGATCGCGCCGATCGCCTCGTGCGTGGCCGAGACCGCGCGCCCCGCGACCAGGGCGTTGTCGAGCTCGATCGGCGTCAGCACGCGATACGGGATCTCGTAGACGTTCGCCGTCGGCGGCGCCTCCGCCGTGCCGCCGCCCGCGCCGTCGGGGGCGTGGATGTCGACGGGATAGCCGCATAGCGCGATCACATCCTCGAAGCGCCGGCCGTTCTGCAGATCGCCGAGCGTCAGCGTGTAGGCGCCGCGCACGCGCCGCGTTTCGCGCACGCCGATCTGCGTCGCGGTGTCGAGCAGCGCGCAGTTCTCGAAGCCCGGCAGCTCCGCGCGGAAGAAGGCAACGAGCGCCATCGTCTGCTCACGCCCCTCCATCTCGGCGGCGGTGAGGTCGTGCACGTTCGTGCCGTTGCGGCGGAGCACGCGGCCGGTGTTGATGCGCCAGACGCCAGGTTGCAGCGTTTTGTACATCCCGATGCCCTTCCGCGGCACCGGAAAGCGCCCCTCCGCACGCGCCCGCTCGACGATGGACGCATACGGGCGGAAATCGTCGGGGTGCGAGCGCACATATTTCTCGACGCGTGCATCGTCGATGCCCTGGACACGGAAGAACAGCGTCATCGGCTGCATCAGCCCGTCCTGGTCGCGCCCCATCATGATCTCGTTGCCGGCGAGCGAAGCCACGTCGCCGTCTGCCGAGCAGTCGATCACCATCTGCAACGGCTGCAGCTGCAATCCGCTCTTGTTGGCGGTGACGAGACCGGTGACGCGGCGGCGGCCGTTCGCGGCGGGTTCGGTCAGCGCGTCGACGACCAGCGAGTGCAAGAGCAGATCGACGCCCGCCTCGCGCACCATGCGCAACGCGGTGATCTTCGCGCATTCCGGATCGAACGGCGTCACCTTGTCGTGGCCGTATTCGATGAAGCCGCAATAGGCGCTGCTCGCGGGAATGCCGGAGGGATGCAGCGCGCCGCCGGCGTCCACCATGCGGTTGACGAACTCCTCGAAGATCCCGCGGATGAGCTGCTCGCTGCCATCGAGCGAGTAGGACGTCATGCACGGCCCGACCATGCCGGCGGTGAGATTGCCGCCGAGGAAGCCGTAGCGCTCGATCAGCAGCACGCGGGCGCCGTTGCGGGCAGCGGCGATGGACGCGGCGATCCCGGCAGGGCCGCCTCCGACCACGACGAGCTCCGCATCATCCATGCGGCGGATCTCACGGCGATAATGGAAACTGTCGGCCATTACGTCCCCTCACCCACAATCCCGTGCGTTCCCGGATACGCGCTCGGCTCCGGCGGTCGCCATCCAGTCAGCGCACCCGCACCTGCCCGGTAGATCTCCACCTTCAGCGGATGGCAAGTCGCCGCATCGTCGGAATGACCGGACCCGCAATCGCCGCCCGGGCAGGCCGATAACGCGCCGAGCAGGTCGACCTCGGCGAAGAACTCGATGAAGTCCCCCGGCCGCACGGGGCTCGCTTTCATGAAATACTGGTGCGTGTCGTGGGTGAAGCCGGTGCACATGAATACGTTCAGCACGTCGTGCACGTGCATTTCGGCCTCGGCAAGCGGCAATCCGCGCGCCGCCGCCAGCGCGCGCGTCAGGTTCGAGTGGCAGCAATGATGGTAGTCCGTGCCCTTGAGCAGCCGGTTCGTGTAGGGATCGCAGCGCGTGCCGATGACGTCGTGCACGCCGCCGCCGTCCGCATCCCAGCCGTACCAGCCGAGCGTGTCGTGCGTGATCGTCGCGAGCGGGCGGAGAAACGGCAGCGCGCTCCACAGCCGGTGGCCCGCGGTCACGTGGGTCGCGTGCAGCGCGCGTGTCTTGCCGCTGAAGAACCGCTCTGACAGATCGTGCGCGTTCCACAGGTTGAGATCGCCGACCTGCGGCCCTTCGACGCTGACGATGCGGAACAGATGCCCCGCCGGCACCGAAAAAGCGCGCGCGTCTCGCGGCGGCACGAGGAGGTCGGAGATCAACGTCATGCCGTTGCGGGCCGCCGCGTAGAAAGCCGCATCGAACGGCGGCAGATGATCGACCGCGTAGACGACGACCGCCGGCGCGCGACGCCGCTCGGCGGCATCCGGAGGCGGCGTCATCGTCAGAACGGCACTTCCGCCACGTGCCAGAGCACGCCGGAGGGATCGAAGATGAAGCCGACCTTCATGCCCCAGCTCTGCACGGCCGGCGGCCGCGGCGGCTTCACGCCGAACTCCGCGACCAGCCGCTCCGCGTCGATCCGCCGCCACCAGGCATCGACATCGCGCACGAGGATCTGCGCCATGCAGTTCTCGGCAAACGCCTGCACGTAGAATCGCTGGAGGATGAAGCTGAACGCATCGAGCTTGAGAATCGCGATGTCCTCATCCTCGTGGGTCTTGGCGAAGCCGAGCGCCCCGTAGAACCGCTGCGACAAGGCGAAATCGCGCGCGGGGATGAACGGTCGCAGAGCCAAGATCGAGTCCATAAAGCCGTTCCGCTCCCACGATGCGCCGCCCCGCTTGAACGGCACCCCGCTTGAAGGCCGGGCGCGTCGCTGCGCATCATGCCCGCCGCGAACGCGGCACGACAAGCCGCAACCCCAGGGAGACGTTGCGATGAGCCCGATCCGCCGCCGCGCCATCCTCGCCGGCGCCCTCGCCGCGAGCGCGGCGCCCCGTTTCGTCCGCGCAGACGACAAGCCGTCGAAGCTCACGATCATCTCGCATCGCGTGCACCAACTCACCGCGACTCAGGGGCCGGCGGGCGACGTGACCGCGCCGTGGCGCGCACGCACCGGCGTCGAGCTCGAATGGGTAACGCTCGATCTCGACGCCATCCACGACCGGCTGTTCCGCGAGGCGAGCCTATCGCGCTCGCAGGTCAGCATCGGGTTCGTCCTGAACACCCGCGCGGTGCCGGAGGCGTTGCGCTTGTTCGAGCCGCTCGACCCGTTCATGGCGAGGGCGCCGATCGACGACTTCTCCGACATGCAGCCGCGCTTCGTCGATGCGTTCCGCGACCGCTCCCAGCCTGAAGGCGGTCATGTCGGCATCCCTTATCGCCACGCCGTCAACGCGATGCACTACAACGAAGCGATCTTCGCCGATCGCGGCGTCGAGGCACCGCCCGCGCTGATCGACGATCTGCTTCCGGTCGCGCGGAAGCTGACGCACACGCGCGCGGACGGGACCAAGGTGGCGGCGCTGGCGTTCGAGGCGGACAACTACCCGATGATGGTGCAGTTCGCGCGCGCCTATGGCGGCGACTTCATCACCGAAGACTTCAAGATCGTAGCCGACCAGCCGCCGATGATGAAGGCGCTGACACTCATGCGCACGCTCTATGCGGAAGGGCATCTGCCGCAGAACATTACCGCCATGAGCCAGAACGACCTGATCGGCGCGATGCAGTCCGGGACAGTCGCGATGATGTCCTTCCCGTTCGGCCGAACGGTGCTGTTCAATGACCCTAAGAGCTCGAAATATCCTGGCAAGTTCCGCACGACCTTCGTGCCGGGGAATGCGTCGATGCAAGCGCGCGGCGAGGTGATGTCAACGGCGGAGTTCTGGTCGATGGCGATCCCGCGCAACGCTCCCGCAAAGGACCTGGCATGGGACTTGATCGTCTGGCTGTCGAAGCCGGAGAACACCGTGGCGGAAGCGATCAACGGCAACGGGCCGGTACGAGTCTCCGCCTACGCCGATCCGCGTCTGCAGAAGATGGTGCCGTACGCGGCACAGGAAGCGACGGCGCTCAAATGGAGCCGCGTGCCGATGCCGGCCTTCGCGAAATCGGCGCAGACGAAGGACATCGCGGTCGAGGAAATGCAGGCCGCGATGCTCGGGATGCAGGCGCCCGAGGTCTCGGCGCGCAACATGGCGCGACGGATCAGGCCGCTGCTGCCGGCCTGACACTGCCGGGTGCGCCGCTTCGGCGTCACGCAATGGCTGATGCTTGCGCCGGCGCAGGCGCTGCTCTGGGCGGCGATCGCACTGCCCGCTCTCTACGTGCTGTGGCTGAGCGTGACGGACAGCAGCTACGGCAGCGGCAGTGCGTTCGTCGGCCTGCAGAACTACCTGACGATCTGGCAGGACGGGTATTTCTGGCGCGCGCTGACCAACACGCTGATCGTCATTCACGTCGTCATCTACGCCGAACTCGTGCTTGCGCTCGGCCTCGCCGTCGCGGTCGCCGGGGTGCGGCGGCGACGGCTGCTGATCTCGATCATCCTGATGCCGTATGCGATCAGCGAAGTGGTCGCGGTCATCATCTGGAAGTTCCTGATGGACCCGAACGCGGGAATCGTCGCGCGGACGCTGACCAGCTTCGGCTCGCCAACGCTGCACTGGGCGAGCGATCCCGATTCGGGGCTCGCGCTGGTGTCGCTGGTCAGCATCTGGCTCCACCTGCCGTTCAGCTTCATGCTGGTGTTCGCGGCGATGCTGGCGGTGCCGAAGGAGCAGTACGAGGCCGCATCGGTCGACGGCGCGCAGGCACTGGCGAAGTTCCGCCACGTCACGCTGCCCGCGATTCTTCCGGCGATGCTGGTGGCGCTGGTGTTCCGGTACATCCTCGCGTTCCGACTGTTCAGCGAGGTCTGGCTGCTGACCGGCGGCGGCCCGGCCCGGCGGACCGAGGTGCTCGCGATCTACCTTTACAAACAGGCCTTCACCTACGCCGATTTCGGCGCGGGCGCGGCGACCGGCTGGCTCATGGTTGTCGTGTCGCTGCTATTCGCGGTGGGCTACGTGCGGCTGCTGCACGGGACGAGCTTTGCGCGCCGCTAACGCCACGAAGCCAAAGCCCTCCCCCCTTGCGGGGGCGGCTCGGGTGGGTGGGAGAAGCAGGCGTGATCTGGGGGCCGCTCCCCCTCCCCCAACCCCCTCCCGCAAGAGGAGGGGGCGACATGTGGCACCGCTGGTGCGAACGCTCGTCATCGCACTCGCGGTGATCTGGTCCGCCGTCCCGATCGCCTTCGCGGTGCTCGCGTCATTCAAGAACAATCGCGAGATCTTCGACTGGCCGCCGCGCCTGATCTTCACGCCGACACTTTCGCACTACGCCGACCTGTTCCGCACCTGGCCTGCCTTCGCGGGCACGCTCGCCAACAGCGTCGTGGTGACGGTCGGCGCGACGCTGCTCTCCACCGCATGCAGCCTGCTCGCCGGCTACGTCTATTCACGCCATCGTGGACGCTGGCTGGCGACATCCGCGCATTTCATGGTCGTGATCCGCCTGCTGCCGCCGATCATCATCACGCTGCCGCTATTCCCGCTCGCCGACTGGCTCGGTTTGTCGGACACCTGGACGATCCTGATCCTGCTTTACGCCGCGTTCTTCGTTTCGCTCGGGACGATGGTGCTGAAAGCCTCGATCGACACGATCCCGCTCGAGCTCGACGAATCCGCGCGCATCGACGGCGCGTCGGAGTGGCAGGTCCTGCTCCGCGTGATCGCGCCGCTCGCGGTGCACGGCCTCATCGCGGCGTCGGTATTCGTGTTCATCTATGCGTGGAATGAGTATCTGTTCGCGTTCGTATTCACGACGTCGCGGGCGAAGACGGCGCCACTAATTCTGGCGGAGATGATGTCGTCGCTGACGGGCGTCGATTGGGGCGTACTGTTCGCCGCGGTCACGGTGCAGCTCGTGCCAGTGCTTGTGTTCGTGTGGGTCGTTCAGCGGTGGCTGGTCGCGGGGCTGACCGGAGGCGCGGTCAAGGCGTGAGCCGCAGCCCTCCGTTACGCGGCCATCGGCGGTGCCATCGCTCCCGTCATGATCGCCACAGCATCCGACATCGAGTAGTCGCGCGGCGTAATCACCGCCGCACGTCTCCCGAGCCGCATGATGTGGATCCGATCCGCCACCTCGAACACGTGCGGCATGTTGTGGCTGATCAGCACGATCGCGAGCCCGCGCCGCCGCACGTCCAAAATCAGCTCCAGCACCTTGCGCGATTCCTTCACGCCGAGCGCCGCGGTCGGCTCGTCCATGATCACCACGCGGCTCCCGAACGTGGCCGCTCGCGCGACCGCCACGCCCTGGCGCTGCCCGCCCGAGAGCGTCTCCACCGGCTGGTTGATGTTCTGGATCGTCAGCAACCCGAGCGCGGAGAGGCTCGCCCGAGCGCGCCGCTGCATCTCGCCGCGGTCGAGGCAGCGGAAGGTGCGGCCGATGAAATCCGTGCGGCGGATCTCGCGGCCGAGGAACAGATTGTCGGCGATGCTCAGGGCTGGCGAGAGCGCGAGGTTCTGGAACACCGTCTCGATGCCGGCATCGCGGGCATCGATGGGCGAGGTGAAATGCACGATCTCGCCGCCGAGCCGCATCTCGCCCTCGTCCGGTACGATCGCGCCGGCGAGCACCTTGATCAGCGACGATTTGCCCGCGCCGTTGTCGCCGATCACCGCGAGGATCTCACCCTGCATCAGGTCGAAGTCCGCGCCGTCGAGCGCGGTGACGCGCCCGTACCGCTTCACCAAGCCGCGCGTCTGCATCAGCGGCTGCGTGTCGACTGCCGCACTCACGCGGAGGCCTGCCGGATCCACTGGTCGATCGCCACGGCGACGATGATCAGCACGCCGACGGTGAACTCCTGCCAGAGCACGTCGACGCCGGCCAGCGCCAGGCCGTTGCGGAACACGCCCACGATCAGTGCGCCGAGCAACGTGCCCCAGATCGAGCCGCGGCCGCCGAACAGGCTGGTGCCGCCGATCACGACCGCGGTGATGCTGTCGAGATTCGACGTGTAGCCGGATTGCGGCGAGATCGCGCCGGTGCGGCCGATCAGGATCCAGCCGGCCAGCGCGCAGATGAAGCCTGCCAACGAATAGGTCGCCAGCAGCGTCCGGGTCACGCGGATGCCGGCCAATCGCGCGGCGTCGGAATCGTCGCCGGTCGCCTTTATGTGCGTGCCGAAAGCCGACCAGTTCAGCAAATACCAGGCGGCGACGGTCATCAGCAGCATCAGGAGCGAGCCGTAGGTAATCTGCGCCCCGAACACGTCGATCGAATTGCCGGTCCATTGCAGGAACGGCGCGGTCACCGCGATATCCGTCGAGCGGATCGTCTCGCTGTTCGACGTGTACAGAACGAGCGCGAAATAGACGCTCCACGTCCCGAGCGTGACAATGAAGGGCGGCAGGCGGAACAGCGTGATGAGCGCGCCGTTGAGGCCGCCCGCCACGATGCCGACCAGCAGACCGGCGGCGAAGGCGAGCTCCACCGGCAGCCCATATGCCACGGCGATGCGGCCCATGATGATGGACGCGAGCACCATGATCGCGCCAACCGAGAGGTCGATCCCCGCAGTCAGCACGATCAGCGTCTGCGCGATCCCGATCGTGCCGATGATCGTTACTTGCTGCAGGATCAGCGACAGATTGAACGGGGCGAAGAAACGGCCACCGACCACCGCGCTGAACAGCAGAACGCTGAGCAGCAGGATGAAAGCAGGAATGATCGTCGGGTGGACGTGCAGCGCATGGTGTACTCGGACGAGCGGAGACGTCCGATGATCCTCGAGCGCAACATGCGCCGCCGAGCCGCCGGCGGGCAGCGCGGTCTCGTATTCCTCCACCGCTTAGCGCCTCAGCGGATCAGCCCCAGCACCGCTTCAGTGCCTCCGTGGTGTCGATCGAAGGCACGTCCTGCACCGGATGGTCGGTCACCAACGTCGCGCCGGTGTCGATGAAGGTCTGGCCCGCCGGCAGCTCCGGCTTCTTGCCCGTCTTCGCGTATTCCGCGACCGCCTCGACGCCGCGCGAGGCCATCAGCAACGGGAATTGCATCGAGGTCGCGCCGATGATGCCGGCCTTGACGTTGCGCACGCCCGGGCAGCCGCCGTCGATCGAGACGATCGTCACTTTCCCCGCCTTGCCCGCCGCCTTCAGCCCCTCGTATGCGCCCGCCGCCGCGGGTTCGTTGATCGTGTAGACGAGGCTGATGCCGGGATCCTTCTGCAGGAGGTTCTCGATCGCCTTGCGCCCGCCCTCCTCGGCTCCCGCGGTCACGTCGTGGCCGACGACGCGCTTGTCGGACTCGCTGCCGTTCTTGGTCTGGTCGCCATAGGCGATGCCGAAGCCCTTGAGGAAACCGTGGTCCCGGAGGTAGTCGACCGTCACCGGGCTCGTGGTCAGGTCGAGCATGGCGATCCTGGCATCCGCCGCCTTCGGGCCGAGCGTCTTCGCCGCCCACTGGCCGATCAGCTCGCCCGCCTTGAAGTTGTCGGTCGCGTACGTGATGTCGGCGGCACCGATCGGGTCGAGCGGGGTGTCGAGCGTGACCACCAGCAGGCCGGCCTTGCGGGCCTTCTCGACCGCCGGAACGATCGCGCGGCTGTCGCTGGGCACCAGCATGAAGCCCTTTGCGCCGGCCGCGATGAGGTTCTCGATCGCTGCGACCTCGGCCTCGTTATCGCCATCATACTTGCCGGCATAGGTGCGCAGCTCGACGCCGAGCTCCTTCGCCTTCGCCTGCGCGCCTTCCTTCATCTTCACGAAGAAGGGGTTGGTGTTGGTCTTGGTGATCAGCCCGACGATCGGCTCCGCCGCGCGCGCCGGCGCCGCCGCCCCGATCGCCGACAGCGCAGCGAACAGGCCGCCTGCAAGCAAGAACGATTTCGCACGCATCGCGTGTCCTCCCTCGGCTTTTCTCGATGCAGCTTGGGCGAAGACCCGAGGGTTGCGCAAGCACGTGCTATCTTCGCGCGGCCGATCGAGGAGCACACGATGACGCTGCGCCGCCGCCTCTTGCTGCGCACCCTCGCGCTAGCGCCGCTCGCCGCCGTGTCGCCGCCGGTGCACGCGGCGGACGCCGTCGATCTGCTTCTGGTGCTGGCGGTCGATGCGTCGGGCAGCGTCGACATGGGCCGGTTCAACCTGCAGAAGCACGGTTACGCCGAGGCGTTCCGGAGCAACGACGTGATCGCCGCGATTGCCGGCGGCGCGCGTCAGGCGATCGGTGTCACCATGCTGCAGTGGACTGGCCCGGCTCTCCACCGGCAGGTCGTGCCGTGGACGCTCGCCCACGACGCCGCCTCGGCGCACGGCCTGGCGGACGCAATCGATGCGGCCGAGCGGGCGCTGTTCCGAGGCGGCACTTCGATCTCAGGGGCGATCGACGAGGCGATGCGCCTGTTCGCCGCCGCTCCGTTCGCCGCCGACCGGCGTACCATCGACGTATCAGGCGACGGCGCGAACAGCAGCGGACGGGCGTCGGCGGATGCGCGCGACGAGGCGGTCGCGCGCGGGGTCACGATCAACGGGCTGCCGATCCTGACGCTCGAACCCGATCTGGACGATTTCTACCGCAGCGA
>DATAPS010000367.1:0-2164 GCA_036265085.1 Acetobacteraceae bacterium
GGCGTCGTAGGTCTCACCCATTTCCACCAGCGCCTCGTAGGCGTGATGGATCATCTCCAGCTCGACGACATTCGCCGCTACATGGGGATCGAGCGTGCCGGCGCCGGACAAGTTGGCATACACGATCCCGCCGCCCTTGCGTTGCGCGTGGGCCGGCGCGGCAAGCGCCAGCGCCGCACCGAGCATGGCCGTGCTGCCGATGAGCAGATGGTTCCGGCTGTACGCTTTCATGTCGTCCTCCCCGTCGTTGTTGTCGTTCAGGTGCTGCGGGCGCGCTGCAAGTTCGGATGCGCCAGCATGTCGCGGTTGACGAGACAGGATCCCGCCCTGTCGCCACCGCCGCGACCGACCGGAACGCATTCTCGGCCATGCGGCGGAAGCACTCGTCGGTCCGACAGAGCGAATGCGGTGTGACGATGACGGTGTCGAGCGTCAGGATCGGATTGTCGCGCGGGGTCGGCTCTTCCTCGAACACGTCGAGCGTGGCGCCCGCGATCGTGCGGTGCGGCGGGATCGAACGTCATGTGCCCGTTCGGCGCGATGCAGTCTTGCGTGATGCCGACCGTGAACGCGCCGTCCATCGTGTTGCTCCCTACAAAGACGCGGTCAGTCCGCCATCGACGTAGATCGTCGCGCCGTTCACGTAGGACGCGGCGTCGGAGGCGAGGAAGGCCGCGACCGCGGCGACTTCCGACGGCTCGCCCCAGCGCCCGGCGGGTGTCCGGCGGGCGACGAACTCGGTGAAGGCGGGGTCCTTCACCAGCGCATCGTTCATCTCGGTCGCGAAGTAGCCGGGCGCGATGGCGTTGCACGTGATGCCGTGAGGACCGAGCTCGGTCGCCAGCGCGCGCGTCAACGCATCCACGCCGCCCTTCGCCGCAGCGTACGCGGGGATGGTGGGGCGAGCGATCCGAGGCCCCATCATCGAGGCGACGAACACGATCCGCCCGCGCCGCTGCGGCACCATCGCCCGCGCCGATTCGCGCGCGAGCACGAACTGAGCGGTCAGGTTCGTCTGCAGCACACGCCCCCAGTCCGCGGTCGCGAAGTCGAGCAAGGGGCTGCGGTGCTGGATGCCCGCATTGCCGACGAACACGTCGAGCCGGCCATGCCGGGCGGTGATCTCTGCGACCGCTTCCGCCGCCGCGGTTTCATCCGTGACGTCGAAGCTGGCGATCTCCGCCGTGCCGCCCGAATCCCGCAACGATTGCCGCGCGCGCGTCAGGGCCGCGGCGTCGCGGCCGTTCAGCACGACATGGGCGCCGAGCCGCGCCATCGCGTCCGCGATCGCGAGGCCCAGGCCGCGCGAGGCGCCGGTCACGAGCGCGACCTTGCCGGCGAGCGAGAAGCTCTGGAGCGTGATCATGGAGCGCGCATCACCGCGAGACCGGCCCGGTATGACGCGGTCAGCAGCATCACGTCGGTCGCGTAGATCACGAAGCGGAAGCCGCGCGCGATCCACTGCCGCCCCTGGTCCGGCGTCGCGACGAGGCACCCGCCCGCCTTGCCGTGGCGTTGGCAAGCCGCCATCACGCGGGCAACTGCCTCGAGGAAGCGCGGATGCTCGTAGGCGCCGGGAATGCCCAGCGACACGGAAAGGTCCATGTGGCCGACGAAGAGCACGTCGATCCCCGGCACGGCGGCGATCGCGTCCGCGTTCTCGACGCCGCGGACGGTCTCGATCTTTGGCACGATCAGCGTGCGCGCATCGACCGCCGCGATGGCCGCACCCACGTCGGTCGTCTCGTAGTCGTCGTGGGCGATGCCGAATGCGACGCCGCGGGTGCCAAGCGGCGGATAATGCGTGATCCGCACGATCGCCTCAGCCTCCTCGCTGGTCTGCACGACAGGCACCATCAGCCCCATCGCGCCGCTGTCGAGCGGGCGTACGAGAAGATGATAGTCGTGCCAAGGTACGTTCACCAGTGGAACGATGCCGGTGCCGCGGCAGAGGGCGGCCTGCGTCTTCACCGCCGCCGTGTCGAGGCAGCCCGCCTCCTGGTCATACACGATGAAGTCGGCGCCCGCGTTCGCGAAGATCTGCGGCAGGCCGGGGCTGGTGCTGTCCATCACCATGACGCCGAACACGGTCTCCCCGTTCTGCAGCCGCGTGCGGACCGGGTTGAGCCTCATCGCTTGCGCTGATCCAGCATCGTCGACCCGA
>DATAPS010000368.1:0-1694 GCA_036265085.1 Acetobacteraceae bacterium
GGCAGGCCAGACGGGTAGGCAATCGAGCACGAGCCGCGGCCGGCGGGTCGCGATGGCAAGGAGGCGGGTCACGGCTCGGCGCTCTAGCATGGGTGTCACGGAGCCGCCATGAACCCGAGCATGACCGATCCTACCCGCGACGCCGCATTCGCGATTCTGTCGGCCGTCGTCGACCGCCGGCGCCCTCTGGAGGACGCGCTCGACGCGCTGCCGGCGATCGACGCGCGCGACCGGGCGGCCGCGCATCGGCTTGCCGCGGCGGTGCTGCGGCGGACGGGCACGCTGGACGCGGTGCTGGAGCCGTTCCTCAAGAAGGCGCCGCCGCCGCCGGTGCAGCACATCCTGCGGCTCGGTGCAGCCGGGCTCCTGTTGCTCGATACGCCGCCCCATGCCGCCGTCGCGACAGCGGTGGCCGAGGCACGTTCGCGCGGGCTGGCGCCGTTCGCGGGGCTGGTGAATGCGGTGCTGCGGCGGGTGGCCGCCGAGGGTACGGCGGCTTTGGAGGGCCTCGACGGGCCGCGCCTCGATACGCCGTCATGGCTGTGGGCGTCATGGGGAAGGGACGCCCGGGCCATCGCCGAGGCGCATCAGCGTGAGGCGCCGCTCGATCTCACGCCGCGCGCCGGGGCGGTGCCGCCGGAGGGCGCGGAGGTGCTGCCGACCGGCTCGTGGCGGTTGCCGCCGGGCGCGCCGGTGACGGAATTGTCCGGTTTCGGCGAGGGCGCGTTCTGGGTTCAGGACGCGGCCGCCGCGCTGCCTGCGCAACTTCTCGGCGCGCGGCCGGGGGAGCGGGTCGCCGATCTCTGCGCGGCGCCGGGCGGCAAGACGGCGCAACTCGCCGCATCCGGCGCGGACGTCGTCGCCGTCGAGCGTGATGGTGCGCGGATGGAGCGGCTACGGGCCAATCTCGACCGCCTTCGCCTCGCCGCGCGCACCATCGTCGCGGACGCGGAGTCGTGGCGTCCGGAGGCTCCGCTCGATGCGGTGCTGCTGGACGCGCCGTGCAGTACCACGGGGACGATCCGGCGGCATCCCGACGTGCTGCACCTGAAGCGGCCGCGCGATCTCGTGCACTTGACCGCCATGCAGGACCGGCTGCTCGCCGCGGCTGCCGCGATGCTGCGGCCGGGCGGGCGGCTGGTCTACGCGGTCTGCTCGCTCCAGCCCGAGGAAGGGCCACAGCGAGCCGCCGCCGCCCTCGCGCGCCTGCCGTTGCGACTCGACCCGATCGTGCTGCCGGCGCTGCCCGAAGCGGTCACGCTGGAGGGGATGCTGCGCACAACACCGGCGCTGTGGCCCGAGCGCGGCGGGGTGGACGGGTTCTTTGCGGCACGGCTCGTGCGGGCGTAGCTTGTCCCGCTTCGGGACGCGTGTTTAGAACGGTTACATGCCGCCAGCCACTCCGCCACGCTCGATCGTGGCCGCCAGTTTGCTCGCGGCGGACTTCACGCGCCTCGGCGAGGAGGTCCGCGCCGTGGAGGCCGCCGGCAACGACTGGCTGCATCTCGACGTGATGGACGGCCATTTCGTCCCGAACATCAGCTTCGGCCCGGCGATCATCAAATCGATCCGCAAGCTGACGCACGCGCCGTTCGACGTGCATCTGATGATCGCGCCCATCGATCCGTTCGTGGAGGCGTTCTGCGACGCCGGCGCCGACCACATCATCGTCCACGCTGAGGCGGGTCCGCACC
>DATAPS010000369.1:0-9807 GCA_036265085.1 Acetobacteraceae bacterium
ATCGACGGCGAATGCGTCCATGAGCTGCGCGACCACCGGACCGATGATGCGGAACGTCGTGTCGCGGACGGGATGCCGGGTGCTCAGCGCGAGCACGTTCTCGCGGCCGATATTCATGCCGCCGGTGAAGCCGATGCGGCCGTCCACGACGAGGATCTTCTTGTGCGTGCGCAGGTTGAGGAATGGCATCCGCCAGGGGAGCGCCGAGTGCATGAAGCGCGCGACCGGGACGCCCGCCCGCCGCAGCCGGGTGTAGGCACCGGAGTAGAAATAGCCCGCGCCGATGCCGTCCACGAGCACGCGCGCTTCGACTCCACGCTGCTGGGCCGCGATCAGCGAGTCGATGAAGCGGCTCCCGGCCTCGTCCGCGCGGAAGATGTAGCTCGAGAGCACGATGCTCTGCGTTGCGCTCGCGATGTCGGCGAGCATGCGCGGATAGGCGTCGTCGCCATTGTGCAGCGCCTCGAAGGCATTGCCGTGTTCGGCCGTCCGATGCGTCAGACGCCGCGCCGCGTGCTCGAGCGCAATCAGATTATCGTCGAGTCGGTCGCGCGGCGCGGTGCTGTCTCGTGGTTGCGGACGCAGGCGTCGTCGGATGCGCTCGGCACGCCGCTGCACGCGGTTGATGCCGAGGAGGCCGTACAGCGCGCTGCCGACGATCGGCGAGAGCCAGGCGAGACCCATCCAGCCGACTGCCGCCGAGACATCGCGCTTGCGCAGCAGAACATGCACCGTCACGAGCAGCGCCAGCACGATGCTGATAGGCGCCAGGATGTCCGATCGGACATTCGCGATCGAGTTGAGCAGCCACGTCTCGAGGCTCGGCATGGCTGGGTCTCCGCACGGCTAGACCACGCGCGTCTCTGATGCTCCGCTGGTGGTGTGCAGACTGGCGGAACTGGTGCCCAGGGGCGGAATCGAACCACCGACACTGCGATTTTCAGTCGCATGCTCTACCAACTGAGCTACCTGGGCACGCGCCGGGTCGACCGGAGCGGGGGGAGATAGCCTAGCCCTCATGCGGGATCAACCCGATTGCGTGCGCTCCCGCTCGGTTTCGTCCGCCACGCCCGCGTCCTGGCCGTCATCGCTGTCCGCGACCGGCACGCGATAGCTCTCGTTCAACCAGCGCCCGAGATCGACCTGCGCGCAGCGCGTGCTGCAAAACGGCCGCGCGCCCGGCGAGGCCGGCTTTCCGCAGATCGGGCATTTCGTCGAGGGCGTGCTCATCGCCGCGAAGTGTGGACCGCGGTCGCGGCGTTTCAAGCCCCGGACCATGCGCAGCGCCACGGCGGAGCTGCCGCCGCGCCGAGTGCCGGGTCCGCGGTCAGCGCGAGTGAATGACCGGTGCGGCGCGCGAAATCGGCCAGTGCAACGGCATCGAGTTCGAGCGCCGCTACAAGCGACGGTGCGGCGATCAGGCGTGGGGTACGGCCGGGACTCGCGCGGGACGCGTCCTCGCAGGCGCGCAGGGCGGCGAGCGCGGCGGCATGCGGACCCCTGAGCAGCTCGTGCAGAGGCGGATGCACACGCGGACGCACGATCTCGGCGAGGCCGAGTACGGTAAAGCCGAGGCATCGCGGGGTCATCGGATCGGTCGCAAGCGCGGCTTCGAGCGCAGGCCTGAGGGCAGGCCGGCGACGGCTCGCCAGGCCGCCGAAATCGATGAGGATCGCCCCGCCGAGCTCCCGCAGCCGGATCTGCCGCGCCAGCGCGGGAATCAGGGCGATGTTCGCCGCCAGCTGCGCCGCCGTCTTCGACGCACGCGCCGACGTCGCCGAGCCGAGATCGAGGTCGATGGCGGTGAGCGCGGGGGTGGGGGAGACGTGCATCGCGGCGCCCCCGGGGAGCGCGTATGAGGGCTCGCCGAGGGCGGCGGCTTCGCTCTCGATCTCGTCGTCGAAGGCCGCGCGGACGACACGCAGTCGATCGCTGAGCGCGGTGCGGAGCGCGGCGGCGACCGCCGCGTCGTCGATCGAGACGGTCGCGTCGGGATACCGCAGGGCGAGCCGCTCGACCGCCCCCGGGCCGCGCCGGATCAGCCTCACCGGACCGTCTGCCGCGAGCGCGTCGGGATCTGCCGCCAGGCGCGGACCCTTCCCGCCTTGTGCCGCCCTTACCACCCGCACACCGACGTGATCCCCAGCTGTCAGAACCGCAGCACCGGCGCTGTCCGGCAGGAACCCCTCCGAATCGACGAGCGCCACGAAGGCGCCTGCCATCGCCGGGACGCGTGCGATCACCCGTCCGCGATGCAGGTCGCCCACGCCGTCGGGCGCGCCCGGACGCCAGATCCCATAATCCAGCAGCCCATCCGGCCCACGGACCGCAACGCGCACCTCGCCGGGACTGCAGGCGGCGAGGATCTCTGTCGTCACGGGAGCGGGTAGCCGAGACCGCGGAGGAGCTGCGCCGTCTCGAACAGCGGCAAGCCGACCACGCCAGAATAGCTTCCCAGCAGCATCCGCACGTAAGCCGCAGCACGGCCCTGGATCGCGTAGCCGCCCGCTTTCCCCTGCCACTCGCCACTGTCGAGATACACGCTGATCTGCGCGTCGGTGAGGCGGGAGAACATCACCGCGCTGTCGTTCACGCGCTCGCCGCTTCGTCCATCCGGCGCGACCACGACAACCGCCGTGAACACGTGGTGGCGGCGGCCGGAGAGCAGGTCGAGGCACGCGCGCGCCTGATCCGCCGTTTCCGCCTTCGGCAGGATGCGGCGGCCGACGCCCACGACCGTGTCGGCGGCTAGTACGAACGCGCCTTCGCGCCGCGCCGCCGCCGCTTTCTCGCGGGCAAGACGCAACGCATGTTGCCGCGGCAACTCGCCACGACGGACGGATTCGTCGATATCGGTGGGGGAAATTCCGGAGGGACTGATGCCGAGCTGGGCAAGGAGCGCCAGCCGGCGCGGGCTGGCAGAAGCCAGGATGAGCGGCGCGCCTACTTGAATCGGAACGTGATACGGCCCTTGGACAGATCGTACGGCGTCATCTCCACGTTCACGCGATCGCCCGCGAGCACGCGGATGCGGTTCTTCCGCATCTTTCCGCTGGTGTGCGCGAGAATCGTGTGTTCGTTGTCGAGCTTGACGCGAAACATCGCGTTGGGCAGCAGCTCCATCACCGTGCCGCTGAATTCGATCATGTCTTCTTTCGACATCTAACCTCTTGACTGCGCCTCGATCAGGGCCGGAAACATGACGCGCACACCGCACTAAATCAAGGCGAACGGCCGCGCACCTGCGTTGCCGTGCTACGAGCGTGTGTTCTGGCCAAGCCGCAAAGCGATGCTGCGCGCGTGTGCCGTCAATCCTTCCGCCTCGGCGAGCGTGACTGCGCTCGGCCCAAGCCTCCCGAGGGCATCCGCGTCCGCGGCAACCCATGTCGTGCGTTTCAGGAAATCGAAAACCGACAGGCCCGACGCGAAACGTGCGGTGCGCCCGGTCGGCAGAACGTGATTCGGACCCGCGACGTAATCGCCGACGGCCTCAGGGCAGAACCGGCCGAGGAAAGCGGCGCCCGCGTGGCGGATCTGCTCGAACAGCTCCTTCGGCTGCGCGACCATGATCTGCAGATGCTCCGGCGCAACCCGGTTCGCGATCTCGGCCGCCTCGTCGAGATTACGGACGACGATGACCGCGCCGTGATCGCGCCAGCTCGCCCCTGCAATCGCCGCGCGCGGCAGGGTCGGCATCTCCGCCTCCACCGCGCGAACGACAGCATCGGCGAACGCGGCATCGTCGGTGACGAGGATCGCCTGCGCGACTTCATCGTGCTCGGCCTGCGCGAGCAGGTCGACCGCGACATGCCGCGGGTCGTTGTCGCGGTCGGCGATGACGAGCACCTCCGACGGACCGGCGATGCTGTCGATGCCGACACGCCCGAACACTTGGCGCTTGGCTTCCGCGACATAGGCGTTGCCGGGTCCGACGATGCGGTCGACCGGCGGGATCGTCGCCGTCCCGTAAGCGAGCGCCGCCACAGCTTGCGCGCCGCCGACCCGATAGATTTCGTTCACGCCGGCGATTCGCGCAGCCGCGAGCACGAGCGGGTTGAGCACGCCATCCGGCGTCGGCACGCACATTGCGATCCGCGCGACGCCCGCCACGCCGGCCGGAACGGCGTTCATCAGCACGGACGAGGGATAGGCCGCTTTGCCGCCCGGCACGTACAGGCCCACGGCGTCGAGCGGCGTCCACCGCATCCCGAGCCGCAATCCGACATCTTCGAGGAGATTGAGGTTGTGCGGCATCTGCACGGCATGGAACTTGCGGATGCGCTGCGCCGCGAAGGTGAGCGCATCATGCTGCGCTGGCGGCACCCGCGCGACCGCGGCGTCCACGTCGTCGTCGCTGATGCGGATCTCGTGCGGCCTCAGCTCCAGCCGATCGAACCGAGCGGTCAGCCGGCAGAGGGCCGCATCACCCTCGTGGCGGACCGCTGCGATGATCTCCGCGACCGCCGCATCGACCCGTGCGGTGTTGTCGCGCGACTGGGCGAGCAGCGCCGCGAACGCCGGTGCGAAATCGGCGTCGGCGGTCGAGAGGCGCTTCATTGCCGGGCGGGCGGCAGGGCGGCGAGCGCCTCGCGAAAGCGCGCGATCCAGGAGCCGATCGCCTCGGGATGCGTCTTCAAGGCCGTGCGGTTGACGATCAGGCGCGAGGTGACGTGCGCGATCACCTCGGTCTCGACGAGGCCGTTGGCGCGCAGGGTGGAGCCGGTCGCGACCAGATCGACGATCAGCCGCGTGAGACCGAGTCCCGGCGCCAGTTCCATCGCGCCATTCAGGTGCACGACGTCGGCGTGCACGCCGCGGCTGGCGAAATGGCGGCGCGCGATGTTCGGGTATTTCGTCGCGACCCGCACCCGCGACCAACTGCGTGGATCGTCGTTCCCAGCCGTCTCGCCTGGCTCGGCAACCGAGACGCGGCAGGCGCCGATCCCGAGATCGAGCGGGGCGTAGATCTCGGGGTAATCGAATTCCATGAGCACGTCGGCGCCGCAGATGCCGATCTGGGCCGCGCCGAAGGCCACGAAGGTCGCGACGTCGAAGGGGCGCACCCGCACCACATCGAGCGCGGGGTCGTCGGTCGGAAACCGCAGCCGCCGGCTCTCCTCGTCGGCATAGTCGGCCGCCGGGCGAATCCCCGCATGGGCGAGAAGCGGCCCGCATTCGGACAGGATCCGTCCCTTCGGTAGGGCGAGGATGAGCGGCTGCGTGGCCTCCGGCTCCAGAGCCGCGGCCCGATACTCGGCGGTCATGCGCGCGCCCTACACCGAACCCGGCGCCTGCGAAACCCGGGCCACGGCACGGTTCCCATGTCCGCGCCGCAGGCAGACGCGCTCAGTGCGAGATCTGCTCGAGCTGCAGATCGCGCGTGCGCGGGCCGAAGATCCCGATCGAGAGCACCACCATCAGCATCGCGAAGGCGATCAGGCCGAACACGCCCTGCGTTCCGGCGCGGTTCAGGAAGAAGCCTATGATGAAGCTCGCGAACACCGTGCTGATGCGGCTGAAGGAATAGGTGAAGCCGACCGCGCGGGCGCGGACGCGGGTGGGAAACAACTCGGTCTGGTAGCCGTGAAAGGTGTTCGACAGCACGTTGTTGCTGAGGGTGATCAGCACACCGAACACCACGAGCAGCGTGATCGTCGTCTGCAGCGAGAACAGCACGCCGAAGATGCCGACGCAGATGGCGGCGCCGACGAGCTGCCATTTGCGCTCGAACTTGTCGGCGAAGCTCATCGCGAGCAGCGGGCCGAACGGGTTCGCGATCGCGATGACGAACGAATAGAGCAGGCTGCCGCCGAGATTGATGCCGACCTGCTTGGCGATCAGCGTCGGGACCCAGGCCGCGAAGCCATAGAAGCCGAAGGTCTGGAAGAATTGGAACACCATCAGCATGATGGTGCGGCTCCGATACGGTGGCTGCCAGATCTCGGCGAACGTCCCGCGTCGTTCGGCCCGTTCCGTCGCGTGCGCCGCCGGCTGCGGCAGTGGTCGTCCGCCAAGGTCCGCCATGACGCCCGCCTCGATCTCGGCCGTGACGGCCTCCGCTTCCGCGATGCGGCCCTGCTGGATCAGCCAGCGCGGACTCTCCGGCACGCGGCGGCGGATGAACCACACGAACAGTGCGCCGATCGCGCCGATCGCAACCACCCAGCGCCAGCCGTCCCAGCCGAGCGGCGCGATCGGCACAAGGATGTACGCGAGGAACGCGACGACCGGGACCACCGCGAACTGGACGACCTGGTTGTAGGCGAAGGCGCGCCCGCGGACGTGCTTGGGGACGAGCTCGGCGATGTAGGTGTCGATCGTCACCAGCTCGACGCCGATGCCGATGCCCGCGATCAGGCGCCACAGGCAGACGCCGAAGCCGGTGTCCTGAAACGCCATCACGAGCGTCGCCGCGCAGTAGAACAGCAGCGAGTAGGTGAAGATCGATCGCCTGCCGTAGCGGTCGGCGACGAAGCCGAACACGAAGGTGCCGATGAAGAGGCCGGTGAAGGTCGACGCGACGAACAGCGCCGGGCCGGTGAAGATACCGACGCTCACGTTCGTCAGAAGCCCGGCCTTGACCAGGCCGGGCACGACGTAGCCGGTCATGAACAGGTCGTAGAACTCGAAGCAGCCGCCGAGCGAGAGCAGCGTGACGAGCGTCCAGATCGCCCGCGTCGCCGGCAGCCGGTCCAACCGCGCGAGAATGCCAGCCGCGGAGTTGTCGCCAACCATCACGTCCGCCATGACGCGCCGTCTCTCCCGTATCCTACGTCGGAGGTATTAGGCTCATTCGCAACGGAGCAACACGGGCGGTGCGTGCGGTCCGGCTCATCGCTCCGACGCGCGCCCTTCCAGTGCCGGGATCCGGCGCTGCGGCTGCACGAACAACCAGAGAAGGGCCCCGGCGAGTCCCGCCCCGGCGATCCCGAGCACCGCGCCGGCCCACGACCCGGTCCAATACACGAGATAGGCGGTCAGCACGGGACCGACGAAGCCGGCCGAGTTGCCCCAGCAGTTCGTCCACCCCGATACGACGCCGGTCGCGCCGCCCCCGAGGTCCTGCGTCGCCGACCAGATCGACACCTGGGTAAGCCCGATCGCGCCGAGCGAGATGCACAGCAGCGCCATCATCGGCACCACGTCGCTCAGCCGCGTCGCGGCGATCAGCGCGAGCGCGCTGATCACGAATCCGGCGATCGCGAACGGCACGCGCGCGCGCCACACCGAGCCGGTGCGGCGCTGCACCGAATCCGCGAGACGGCCGGTGACGAACACCATGACGAACAGCGCGACCCAAGGCAGCGACGCGTAGAACCCCATCGAGCGCAGCGAAAAGCCGCGATCCTGCATCAGGAAGGTCGGCAGCCACGTCGTGTAGAAGCTCTGGATCAGCACGAGGAAGAAGTACTGCACGCCGATCGCCCAGAACTGGACCGAGCCGAGACACGCCCAGGTCGCGCCGCGCGCCACGCGCGCCACGCCATCCGCTTGCCCGGCGGCGATGTAATCCGCCTCTTCACGCGTGATCCGCGGGTGCGCGCGGGGCGTGTCGCGGAAGAGCGCATACCAGCCGAAACCGAGCACGAGACCGACCGCTCCGAAGAAGACGAAGGCCCAACGCCAGCTCAGCGCGAAGATGATCCACGTCGTGAGCGGCGCGGCCGCGATCGGGCCGAGATAAAGGGCGCCGAGCAGCACCGAATTGCCGCGGGACCGTTCGGATGCCGGGAACCAGCGTTTGAGCGCCAGGACGGAGGCTGGCCAGTCCGCGGCCTGCCCGGCCCCAAGCAATGCGCGGATGCCGATGAACGAAGAGACGCTGAAGCCGAGCGGGGTGGCGGCGGTCAGGAGCGACCATAAACCGTTCGCCGCGAACAGCGCGCGCCGCGGCCCTATCCGCTCGGCGAGCCAGCCCGCCGGAACCTGGAGAAAAGCGTAGGTCCAGGAGAAGCTCGTCAGGATCCAGCCCATCTCGACGAGAGAGAAGCCGTATTCCTTCTGGATCGTGGGCGCAGCGACGACGATCGCGGTACGGTCGAGCGACATGACGAAGGTGATCGGCCCGATGAGTCCGAACACGATCCACCACCGCAATCGTCCGCGCGAGACAGTGCTTGCGATTGTTGCGGGTGTCGTCGATCTCGATGCGCTCATGCGGCAAGGATCATGCAAGCTTTGCGCCGTGCATCAATGGCAATTGTTGGGCAATTGTTGGCGGGCCGCCCCGATTTGCCCGGCTGTGTCCCCGCTGCCTATAACGACGCCCCGCAACCGGCTCGGTCCCGACGGGCAGGAGCCGCCGCTTCGATCTGTACGGTATGCTCAAGAATTTCTGGTATCTCGCCGTCGCCGCGTCGGCGGTCCGTCGCGGTCAGACCCATCCCGTCAAGGTCCTCGGTGAGGATGTCCTGCTCGGCCGCACCAATGCCGGGGCGGCGTTCGCGTTCCTCGACCGGTGCCCGCATCGCCACATGCCGATGCGCCACGGGCAGTTCGATGGCGCCTATCTCCGCTGCTATTATCATGGTTGGAGGTTTCGCGCGTCCGACGGCGTCTGTACCGAGATCCCCGCGCTCGCCGACGCCGCGTCGGTCGATGAATCCCGATTCCGCTTGCGCGTCGTGCCGTGCCGTGAGGTGCAGGGCAATCTCTGGGTCTATCTGGGCAAGCCGGTTGCCGGTAGCGACCTGCCGCCGATCCCGACCGTGCCCGGGCTCGACGGCGCGGTCCCGCAAGCCCGCGCGGTGCTGCGGTTCCCGTGCGATATCGACACCGCCGTGTTCGGTTTCATCGATCCCGGCCATCCCGCGTTCGTGCACACCTCGCGCTGGTGGCGCCCCGGGAAAGCGACGCTGAAGCTGAAGAACAAGGAGTTCGAGCCCACCGGGATGGGCTTCCGCATGAAGGAGCACGAACTGAGCGGCGGGGGGAATCCATATCGCCTGCTCGGCAAGCGGGTGCGGATCAATCTCGACATCCAGCTGCCCGGCACGCGGGTTGAGGAGATTGCGGGGGATCGGCATTGCGCTGGCGTCTTGGCCGCGGCGACGCCGATCGATGCCGAGACGACGGACGTGCACTACTGCGTCTATTGGAGCGTGCCGTGGCTCGCACCGCTGCGGCCGATCGCCCGGTACTGGGCGCATGACTTCCTGCATCAGGATCAGGTCGTCGCCATCCGTTTGCGGGAGGCCGGCGCGACCGGCATGCCGCCGCTCTTTGTCGGCGACGCGGATGCGCAGATCCGCTGGTGGCTTCGGCTGAAGCGCGAGTATCTCGCGAGCGAGGCTGAGGACCGTGCGTTCGTCAACCCGCTGCGGGCGCAGACGCTGAGCTGGCGGAGCTGACGGCGCGGTCCGTCATCGTGCCGCCACGTGAGCCGGCGGCGCAGGGCGGCGCGGCCCGCGCGGTGACGCGTCTGGGAGCGGCACCGGCGGATAGTTATCGAGGAACCGGCGAAGACCCGTCGATGTCGTGATGGCGTCGTGGCCGCTCTGCACCAGCAGGTCCACATCCTCCTTCGCGATCGTCAGGCCGGTTGGTATGGCAAGAAGCCGCGCCTTGTCCGGCGTTTCCGGCAGGCCGGTGAGCGAAACGTGCAAGAGCTCGGCGTCGACATCGTCGCAGCGCGTGCCATCGACGACCGGGCCTTGGGCGCATCTCGCGTCGCGCAGCGTGTGTTGGACGTCGGCAAGTTGCTCCGTCATAGTGTTGAGCGTTTCGAAGTTATAGCTGTCGATCTGGTTGCCGCTGACCAGCCCCAGAATCGAGAATATCCCACCGACGAACCTGCGCTGCGCGACC
>DATAPS010000370.1:0-9580 GCA_036265085.1 Acetobacteraceae bacterium
CCACCGGGGCCGCCGCCTAACCCCGGGCGGTCATGGGCGCTGTGGAAGAAGTTGGCCGGGAAGCACAAAGGCTTCGGCAATCCGGATGCATTCTTTGGCGACGACCGGATCGCCGATTCGCGCTGGGTGACGTTCACCGTGACCACGACCGGCTCGGAATTCCTCGATGAGATTACTAACTTGACCCACAGCGGCCCGGGAAGCGGCGGGCTCCTGACTTTGAAAGATTCGAACTGGGTGATCTCGCTGTCGATCTTCGAGCAGCCCGAAGTTCTCAGTCAGCCACCAGGTACATTTGTCTGGTGGGGCTATGGGCTCTTTCCGGAGAAAGAGGGCAACCTCTATCGAAAGCCCATGTATCAATGCACAGGCGAGGAGATATTGAGGGAATTGCTGCAACATCTCGGTCTGAAGAAAGGGGAGTCGAAAACGGAGGAGATCGTACGCACGTCGATCTGCATTCCCTCCAACATGCCCTACGTGAACAACATCTGGCTGCGCCGCAAGCGTGGCGACAGGCCGCCCGTAGTTCCGGAGGGCGTAACAAATCTGGGCCTCCTGGGTCAGTATGTCGAGCTTGAACGGGACATCGCGTTCACGTTTGAATACTCCACGCGCACGGCCTGGGAAGCGATTTATCGTTTGCTCAAGCGCGGTCCCGCCCCTCCGGATGTCTACCAGGGCCAGTTCGATCTGAAGGGCGTGTGGGCGGCTACGAAAGTGTTTCTGGGTCTGACGAAGACCTAGGAGGAGAGGCTCGTGCGCGGCCGGGAGCTGGTGGACAATCTGGCGGCGGCCCTGGCCATAGATGAATGTATGTGCCGACAAGAACCGCTGCGCTTGGCCGCGCAGCCATCGCGGCGACCGCTTTAAGCGCTTCCGCACCTCGAAGCAGACCGGCAGAAATCCACCCATAGCGGCTCTTCCAGGGTCATTAAAAGACGGGCTCTCAGCGCCGCCCGCGCCACCCGCTCAAGCAGCGCACCCTGGCTCTCCGCATGGTCGATGACGACGAGCGGACCCGCCGCGCCATTGTCTCCGATGCCAGCTCCCGCGCCAGCTCGATCGCCATGCGCGTCTTGCCGCGTCCGCCGGATGCGACGTAGAGGCGGCCCGCGGCATCCCCCGGCTGGCACGCGCGCCCAGATCCGCGCATCCGCAGGCGCGCCGTGATGGTCGAGGAACGGGACGATGCGGTGGCGGGCCAGGAGCAGATCGTTCGGGCGCCGCGTGACGATCGACGCGATCTCCCGGTCGGACGCCGCGCCGGAGTAGAGGGGAATCGCGAGCATCCGATCCCGCTGCGCGACCCGGTTTCTGACGTAGGCCAGCTGTTCGGCGTTCCGGATCGCCTCGAAGTCGCTCTTGTGCTTGTCCTTCAGCCGTGCCGCGGCCTCCCGGATGAACAGATCAAACCACGATTCCGGAACGCCGGTGCCCTCGAAGATCGCCGTGAACATCGGCGGCGCGTGGGTGTCCTCCGGAAGCGTTCTGCTCCCGATTTCCTGCAGCGCGGCGGTGACGAGGGCTCGCCGGACCGAGTCGGCCGCCCCGGCCGGTCGCGGTGCGCCGGACTCATGCTGCCGCTGGCCCAGGGCTGCACTGAAGGCTGTCGGCAATTCACCCAAGAATGCACGTCGGATGTCGAATTCCGTGGGCGTCAGACGATCGGACCGATGGAAGCGCAGCCTTTCGGCGACGGTCCATTCGGCCTTGGCAAAATCCTCGACCGCGTCGGCGAATGCCTCGTGCATGGCGCGGTCCGGCGCCGTCCGGGCGGTCTGCCGGTAGGTCTTCAGGACGGCGCGCAGAGCTGCGAGATGCGCCTCCCGGAGCGCCTGCACGACCGCGTGGTTCTCGTCGACCCCGCGCCAGCCACGCCGCACCCTCGCCGCACAGGCGCGGTCGATCGCCTGGTGCACGCTGGAGCCGAGATTTCCCGCAACGCCTCCGGCGAGCCCGGTCAGCCCCGCCAGGAGGACGCCGGGATGCTCGCCGCCCATGGAGGCGGCATAGACGCTGGCCCAAAGCAGCAAGCCGCAACTCAACGTATCGCGGACCGCACCTACGACGGAATTATCCGCAGGCGCATCCGGCAAGTCGACCGGATTCGATCGGTGATCGCGGCGGATTCCCGTCCGGTCTGCTGTAGCGCGGCGTTCTCACGGCGCGATCTGGAACTTGCCCTTCTCCATCACCAGCACGACGACGCCCTCGCTGGAGGCGGGGTCGCGGTGGTCGGTGAAGGTGAACGGGCCCATCACGCCGTTGTAGTTCGTCTTCGTCAGCGCATCGCGGATCTTCTCGGGATCCGCGGCGCCCGCACGATCGATCGCCTGCGCCATGATGAACATCGCATCATAGGATTGCGCCGCGAACTGATCCGGATCGCGGTTGTATTTCGCCCGGAACGCCGCGACGAATTTCTGGTTGGTCGGATCGGGCTTGCCGATGAACCACGGGCTGCCGACGAGCAGGCCGTTCGCCGCTGCCCCCGCGATCTCGCCGAGCTTCGGCGAGTTCGAGCCGTTCCCGCCGACGAACAACGTCTCGTTGCCGAAGCCGAGCTGTCGCGCTTGCAGCAGCACGCCCGCCACGGGCTCGACCAGTGCGGAGATCCCGACGGCGTCCGGTTTGAGGCTCTTGATCTTGGTCAGCTGTGCGGAGAAGTCGGTGTCCTTGCTGCCGAAGCTCTCCTCGTCGACGATCTTCAGCCCGGCCTTCTGCGCCGCCGCCTTCATCACGTCGTAGCCAGACTTCGAGAACGCGTCGTCGTTGGCGTACATCAGCGCGATCGACTTGACGCCGCGCGAGATCGCCTTCTTCAGCGTCACCGGAATGACATCGGATTCCGGCAGCGAGGTGCGGAAGATAAACGGCCCGATATCGGTGATGCCGTTCGCCGTCGTCGAAGTGCCGAGCGTCGGGATCTTGCGTTCGTTGGTGACCGGACCGACGGCGAACATCTCGTTCGACAGCGTCGGCCCGATGATCGCGACAACCTTGTCGCGGCCGATCAGCTTGCGGGCGGCGTTGATCGCCTGATCCTTATTCCCCGCCGAATCCTCGACGGTGAGTGCGATCTTCTTCCCGCCCAACACGCCCTTCTGGTTGATCTCGTCGAGCGCCAGCTCGAGGCCACCCTTGATCGCGACGCCATAGGCGGCGTTGGGTCCGCTGAGGATCTCGATTGCACCGACCGGCGCACTGTCCTGCGCACGGGCGTGCGGCGCGAGTGCGGCGAAGACGGCAAAAGCGGCGATCCCGGCCGCGACGGCTCTGCGTTGCATGGCGTTTCCCCCCTGGCACGATGGGCGGGGTTAATGGAGCGCGCGGGACCGCCGCGCAAGTGCGGGCCTTGCGCATTGCACGCGCCCGGGCGATCCGTCCGGGATGCGCCTCAAGATCGCCACCTGGAACATCAACTCGCTGCGGCTCCGGCATGCGCATCTCCCTGCGCTCATCGAGGCGCTCGACCCCGACGTGATCTGCTTCCAGGAGACCAAGGTGCCGGACGAGCTGTTCCCGACAGCCGTTCCGGCCGCGCTCGGCTATCCCCACATCGCTTATCGCGGGATGAAGGGATACAACGGCGTCGCGATATTCTCCCGCATCGCCTTCGACGTGGTGGCGGACACACCCGACTGGTGCGGCCGCGGCGACTGCCGTCACCTGGCGGTGGCTCTCCGTCTGCCGCGCGGACCGCTCGTGGTCCACGACTTCTACGTGCCGGCGGGTGGGGACATCCCCGACCCCAAGGCGAACCCGAAATTCGCCCACAAGCTCAAGTTCGTGCGCGAGGCAACGGCGCATTTCCGGGCCAGCCCTCCCGGGGTCGCCAGCGTGCTGGTCGGCGATCTGAACATCGCGCCGCTGGAACACGACGTCTGGAGCCACAAGCAGCTGCTGAAGGTGGTGAGCCACACGCCTCCGGAAACACGTGGGCTGACACGCTGGCTCAAGACCGGCTGGGTCGACGCGATCCGCCACTTCGTACCGGCGGACAAGAAGCTCTACACTTGGTGGTCGTACCGCAACCAGGATTGGCGCGCGTCGGACCGGGGGCGTCGGCTCGACCACGTCTGGGTCACTCCGGATCTCACCGGGTCACTCGTGCGCCATGACATCCTGAAAGACGCGCGAGACTGGGAGCAGAGCAGCGACCATGTGCCGGTGAGCGTGGAGCTGGAGCTGTAGCCGCGTCCACCGGTCAGCCCCTCTCAGGAAGGATGGCATCGTGCATCCGGGCCAGTTTCGTGAGGAGCTTCGTGATGCCCCAGAAGATCCTCAGTTCGATCGCGAACACGATCAGAGCGATCGGGCCGCCATACGAGCCCTCGGGCTCGTGCCAGAAATCGCCGTTGACGACGAGCCGGAACGGCCAGGTGAACACGAGCGTCGGGTGGGAACCGGTGTTCGCGATCAGCAGCCAGTAATAGTCGTACAGCTGGAACAATCCTATGACCAGAGGCAACGCGAGGATCACGACCATGCTGGCTCGCTTGGTCCAGCTGCGCCGACCATCGACGGTGATCCCGGAGGAGGTGATGACCTGCGTGGTGGAGAGAAGGATGCGCCGCGCCGGGTTGTCGTGCACCCGAACGGCAATGAATTCGAACAGCCGGCAGAAATTCGTCAGCTGATCCTTTAGTATCTGATAGAAGAACAGACCGATTGTGCAACTGACCAGCCAGAGCCAGGAGCGGTCGGTGATGATGCCGACAAGGGGAACCTGGAAGTCGGCGGTACTCGCCGATCTCGCGATCTGATCACCCAAGCCCCTCTTGCGCATATCCATGTCCAGCTGCTGAAGCTCGGCGATCAAAGCCTTGTCGTTGCTCCAGGGCACTTCCTTGTCGGCAACCGCATCGTGATAGGCGCTGTGAGACAGCAAATCTCGACAGGCGGGAAGATCGACCCTGTCGCTCAAATGCAGACACGACGCCAGCCGCGCGGTTTGCAGCTCCATCGCACCGATTCTGTTCTGCTGGGCAGGAAAAATGTAGTTATTCAAAGTCCATAGCAGCAATGCGCCATAGATCAGGACGAAAGCATAGACGCTCGACCGGAAACTTTCACCGATCCGCTGCAGCGTGTCGAAGCATCTCGGGAAATCCTGCTCGTCCATACCTTCTCGAGGCCGCCATCCTGGCGAAATGGCGCGACGCTGCGCACCGTTATGCCGGAACGATCAGCGGCGGCAACAGAGGTGCCGACAAAAGCTACTTGCGGAACCGTCAGGCCGCTGCGGCACCCCCTTCGGGATCCAACCGATACCCGCCGCCTTCCGTCACCAAAAGCCGGGCGTTCGAGGGATCGGGTTCGATCTTCTGACGCAGCCGGTAGATGTGCGTCTCCAGCGTGTGCGTGGTGACCGCAGCGTTGTAGCCCCACACCTCGTTCAGCAGCACCTGCCGCGCCACCGGCCGCGTGCCGGCACGGTAGAGGAACTTGAGAATCGCCGCTTCCTTCTCTGTCAGTCGGATGCGCCGGTTGCGGGCCAAATCCTGCAGCAGCTTGGCGGCTGGGCGGAACGTGTACGGACCGATCGTGAAGACCGCGTCCTCGCTGTTCTCGAAGATGCGCAACTGGGCGCGCAGACGGGCTAGCAGCTCTGCCATGCGGAACGGCTTGGCGATGTAGTCGTTGGCGCCGGCGTCGAGGCCGCGCACCACGTCGGCCTCGTCATCCGAACCCGTCAGCATGATGATCGGAACCTTGATCCCGTTGCGGCGCAGCCTCGCACAAAGGTCGCGGCCGTCGCCGTCGGGCAGACCGACATCCAGGATCACAGCGTCATACCGCGCCTCCCGGGCCGTGACTTTCGCCTCCGCTTCGCTCATCGTCTCGGCCTCGCTCGCCGCGAACTCGCCGTCGAAGGCGAGCTGCTCGGCCAGCATCGCGCGAAGCGACGGGTCGTCGTCGACGATCAGGATCGGCCTTTCACCTGCCATCAACAAGCTTCCCATTCCGAACCTCTCCGCCGTGACATGAAGCCCTCCGTTCTGTCAATATTTTGCGATCAGATACAAAATCCGGTGCGCGACCGCCGATGAACCAACGCGCGGATCGAGGCCCATTTCTGCCGTGGTTGAAATCGGATGCCTCACTTTATCGTTACCCGGCGAAGGGAAATACGGACCGGAGCGTCATATGGAGGCGCATACGCGTCCGACTACCGCCGGCGTGCATCGGACCGGAGACATCGCGCCCAGGCGCATCTGCAGCAATCGAGCTTCCATGACCGAGCCGAAACTCTTGCGACCCGCCGCACTTGGCGCACGTACGTCCATGCTGCCGCCCCCCTCCCGTCCGCCACACGCGGAAACCCTCGCAATCCGGAGGGTGCACCGGGCCGCGGCCGATATCCGACGCGGGACTCCCGTGGTGCTCGACGGGGCCGCGCCGCTGGTCGTGCTGCCGGCCGAGACCGCCGGCGCGCGCGGGCTGGCGGAGCTTGCCCAGCTTGCCGACGACTCACCCGTGCTGTTGCTGGCGCCGGTCCGTGCCGCCGCGGTCCTGCGCCGACCGGTGCCGCAATACGCGCCGATCTCCATCCGTTTGTCGCCACGGCTTCTCGATCCTGCCGTGCTTCGCACGCTCGCCGATCCGGTGCCCGAGCTGCTGCTCCCAGACCCGGCCGAGCTTGCACCCGAACCCCCGCAGGCCGCGGCGGCGCTCGCCCTCGCCAAAGTCGCCAGGCTGCTGCCCGCCATGGTGGCAGCGCCGATCGCTCCTGAGGCGGCCGAGCGGCGCTCATCCCTGTCATTGCTGTCGGTGCCGGCCGACGATGTGCTCGCCTATCCCCATGCCATCGCGGCCGACCTTGTGCGTGTGGCCGAGGCACGGGTACCGCTCGACGGCGTTCCGGATGCCCGGATCGTCGCGTTTCGCGCGCCGGACGCCGGCATCGAGCACCTCGCCATCCTGGTCGGGCGACCCGACGGCGGCGGCAAGGTGCCGCTCGTCCGCCTGCACTCGGAGTGCTTCACCGGCGATCTGCTCGGCAGCCTGCGCTGCGATTGCGGGCCGCAGCTGCGCGGCGCGCTTGCGCGCATGGCGGCGGAAGGGGACGGCGTCCTGCTCTACCTCGCGCAGGAGGGGCGCGGCATCGGACTGGTCAACAAGCTCCGCGCCTACGCGTTGCAGGACCGCGGCATGGACACGGTCGACGCCAACCGGGCACTCGGCTGGGGTGCCGACGAACGCAATTTCCTGGTCGCGGCGCGCATGCTGGACGAACTCGGGATCCCTGTGGTCCGGCTGCTCACCAACAACCCCGACAAGGTCGCGGCGCTCGAGGCATGCGGCGTGGAGATTGCGGCGCGCGAGGGGCTGGCATTCGAGCCGAACGGGGTGAACGACTTCTATCTGGCGACCAAGGCCGCACGGTTCGGCCACTATCTCGGTTAGCGCCCGCTCGGCATGCGCCTTGCAGCCGCGAGGTCGGAGTGCGAGGGGGGCGGAATGGCCGAAGGCGGTTTCGACATGATACCCGGACTGGCGCCCGCCATGCCCCCGGCGAGTGGCGGCTCGGGCGGCGGCTCGGCTGTAGGCAGTCCCGCCGCGGCAGGAAGCGCCGATCACCTGTCGTTCAGCGACATCCTCTCCCAGATCAACCCGCTGCAGCATCTGCCGGTGGTCGGCACGATCTACCGGGCCATTACCGGGGACACGCTGTCGGCTCCGTTCCGCATCGCCGGCTCGTTCGTCGCAGGGCTCGTCACGGGAGGCCCGATCGGTGCGATCGCGGGCATCGGCGGCGCGATCGTCGAGGAGATGTTCTTCTCCAGGCCCAGCCAGCCGGACGTCAAGCCGGCCGCGGCGGCGTCCCGGGCCCCGGCGACATCCCCTCCGGCCGCCCAGGCCCGGACACCTCCCGCCGTTGTGGCAGCTACTTCGCCTGCGCCGACCAACCAACTCGTCGCAGGCCAGACGGTGACGCTGGCGCCCCCGACGGAGACCTCGACTGCCGCGGCGCTCGCGGCTTACCGAAACGTCCAGAGTTATGCGCTCGGATGACCGCCGCCGTCGTCCATGCCGATGGCCGCTTCATCTTCGACGGGCGCCGCTATCGCGCGGCCCTCGGGCGAAGCGGCGTGCGCGAACGCAAGGAGGAAGGCGATGGTGCGACCCCGGCCGGCCTGCTGCCGCTCAGGCGTGTGCTCTATCGCGCGGACCGTGTGGGTATTCCGCGAGCCTCGGCGCCACGCGAACCGATCGGTCCGAGCGATGGATGGTGCGACGACCCAGCGCACGCCGCCTACAACAGGATGGTGCGCCTGCCGCATCCCGCACGGCACGAGGCGCTGTGGCGGACCGACGCGCTGTACGACCTCATCGGCGTGCTCGGCTGGAACGATGCGCCGGTTGTGCGCGAGCGCGGTTCCGCGATCTTCCTGCATGTCGCACGGCCCGACTACGCGCCGACCGAGGGATGCGTGGCACTGGCGCTTGCGGACTTGCGGGAGATCCTCGCCGCGGGGCTGACGGGGGTGGAGGTCGTTCCGCTCTAGCGCGGGGACTGGGCTACGGATCCCGACGCAACCCCTTGCTGGCCAGTTCGTCGAGATACGACCGCCAGCGGCTCTCCTGCTCCACTCCGAGGTGGCGCAGATAGTCCCACGAGTAGATGCCGGTATCGTGCAGGTCGTCGAACAGGATGCGGATTGCGTAATTGCCGACCGGCTCGACGTTCAGGATGCCCACGTGCCGCCGTCCGGCGACCGTCCGCCGCTCGCCCGGCGAATGTCCCTGGACCTCGGCGCTCGGACTGTGCACACGCAGATATTCCGCAGGCAGTTCGAACTGAGACCCGTCATCGAACGTGATGTCGAGCCGCTTGGCGGCGCGAT
Source organism: Acetobacteraceae bacterium (assembly GCA_036265085.1). GTDB lineage: Bacteria > Pseudomonadota > Alphaproteobacteria > Acetobacterales > Acetobacteraceae > DATAPS01. Next base: position 8,856 of record DATAPS010000370.1, read on the forward strand.
CGACGCGGATTTCAGTCGGAACCGCCATATCACTCCCCCGGCAGCTCCCTCGCCTCTTCGGGCAGCATGATCGGGATTCCGTCGCGCACGGGATACGCGAGACCCGCCGACCGCGAGATCAGCTCGCCGCGGGCGCGGTCGTATTCGAGCGGCCCCTTGGTCACCGGACAGACCAGGATCTCGAGCAGCCGCGGATCGACCGGAACCGGCTGCGGATCGGTCCCGCTCACGACGCGCGGCGCCGATCCGGCTCGGGCGCGGAATCGTCGGTCGGTGTCTCGTGCACGTCGATCTGCAGCACCGTGAGCAGCACCTCGGCGCGGTCGGCGAGTGTCGGCGCCTCGAGAAGCGCCTGTTTCGCAGCCGGCTCGAACGGGCAAACCATCGCGAGCGTCACCACAAGCGCGTCATCCGGCATGCCGTTGATCGCGTCCCAGTTCGCGTCGAAGCCGCGATGGCTGAAATAGGCGCGCAGCGCGCTGAGGAGCCGGTCGCGGTCGAAGGAGGAGCTGTTCTCCTCGACCGGACGAAGGTCACCCAGGAAATCGCGGAAATCGGCACGGACCCGACGGTATCCGCGCCGTATCTCGATCTCCTCGGCCACCGCAAATCGGGCAACGCCGGTGAGCGTGACGAGATAGCGGCCGTCGTCGGTCTCGCTGAACGAGGACAGGCGGCCGAGGCACCCGACGCGGAACAGGCTCGGCCCGGTTTGTCCCGCCGGG
>DATAPS010000371.1:0-4849 GCA_036265085.1 Acetobacteraceae bacterium
TCGGCGAGCCGCAGATGCGGGCGCTGCTCGCCGAGGCGCCGCAGCTCTACCGGATCCTGCGCCCGCTGTGCTGGATGCTGGCGCTGGACGAACCCGGCTTGGTGCCGCCGCCACCGCCACCGACGCGACGCGCCCGCCCCGCCAAACCCCCGCGCGCCGCGGCACCCAAGCCGCCCCGCGCGGGGCGCGGGCCGCGGATGATCAAGCTGTCAGACAGCATCTCCGTCCCGGCGGTCGGTTCAAAAAATCGGGCCTGAGCGCCGCTGGCTGTTCCATATCCTATTCGTTCCCATATAGCAACTATACGCGAATGACCACCTTGCCGAAATGTGCGCCGCTCTCGAGGTAGCGGTACGCGCCCTTCGCGTCCTCGAACGGAAAAACCTTGTCGATCACCGGCTGCAACCGGTGCACCGTGATCGCGCGGTTCATCGCCTCGAACATCGCGCGCGAGCCGACATAGATCCCCTGAAGCGCGATCGTTTTCCGCATGATCATGGTCGGATTGATCTCGCCGCCGGTCAGCACGCCGATCAGCCCGATCGTCCCGCCCATCCGCGTCGCCGCGATCGACCGGGGCAGTGTCCCGGCGCCGCCGACCTCCACCGTCAGATCGACTCCGCGTCCGCCGGTCGCCGCCGTCACCGCGTCCTGCCACTCCGGCGTGCTGCGATAGTTGATCGTCGCCCCCGCCCCCATCCCGCGCAGCCGTTCCAGTTTCCCATCGCTCGACGACGTCGCGACCACCCGCGCCCCGTGCATCCCAGCGAATTGCAGCGCGAAGATCGAAACGCCGCCGGTCCCAAGCACCAGCACGTCCTCGGCCGGCTTCGTTCGCCCCACATCGACAAGCGCGTGCCACGCAGTTACCGCCGCGCAGGGCAGCGTCGCCCCCTCCTCGAACGACAGGGGCTCCGGCAGATGCACCAGCCCGTCCTCGTGCAGGACGACCAACTCGGCGAGCATCCCGTCGATCGCTCCGCCCAGTGCGCTCGCCGCGGCAGCCGGCGTGATCTCGCCGGCAATCCAGCGCTGCATGAAGATGCCCGCCACCCGGTCGCCCGGCTTCACCCGCGTCACCCCTGCCCCCACCACCGCCACCTCGCCCGCCCCATCGGAGAGCGGCACGAGATTCGGGCGATGCCCGCCACGCCCGTAGGCGCCGCGGGCGATCGAGAGGTCGCGGTAATTCAGCGACGTCGCGCGGACCCGGACTAGGACCTCGAACGGTCCCGGCTTCGGATCCGCGGCCTCCTCGAGCCGGAGATTGTCGATCGATCCCGGCTCGGGGAGGCGATAGAGGCGCATGTTACTTCACCGACGAGAACGACGTCGGCGCGAGGAACTGGTTGCTGATGGTCAGTACGATCGGTCCGTCCTTCTCGCTGTCGGTGCGCGCCGTGTTCCATTCAGGGTCGGCCACGAACTTCGCCCATTTCTCCTCGCGCTCGGCCATCGACTCCCACGCGAGGAGATAGATCAGCTCGTGATTGCTTTCGCCGATCACGGTCGTCCAGAAGCCCGCCTGGCGGATGCCATGACGCTCCCAGATCTTCAGCGTGTGATCGCGGAACCGCCGCAGCAGGTTCGGCAGGCGGTTGGGCAGGGACCGGTAGATGCGCAGTTCGTAAATCACGGCATTTCCCCTTCGTGTGTCCGCTGCCATGATGATTCGAATGCACATTGCAGTCATTGGAGCCGGAATCGTCGGCGCCGCCTGCGCGCTCGAATTGCAGCGGGACGGCCATGAGATCACGCTTGCCGACCCGGGGAAACCCGGCGGCGAGCAGGCCGCGAGCTACGGCAACGGCTGCTGGCTCAGCCCGAGCTCCGTCGTCCCGATGTCAGCCCCCGGCCTGATCCGCAAAGTCCCGGGCTGGCTCCGAGACCCGCTCGGCCCGCTCGCCATCCGCTGGTCCTACCTGCCGCAGGTCACCCCCTGGCTCCTCCGCTTCCTTCGCGCCGGCGCGAGCGAAGACCGCGTCCGGGCGATCGGGGCCGCCCTCCGCCCGCTCGTCGCCGACGCGCCCGCCCGGCATCGCGCGCTCGCGGAGGAAGCCGGCGTCGGCGCGCTGATCCGCCGCGACGGGCTGCTCTACGTCTTCCCGGCCCGCGCCGACTTCGAAGCCGAGCGCCTCGCCTGGTCCGTCCGTCACGAACAGGGCGTGCGCTGGATCGAGCTCGACGAAGACGCGCTGCGGCAAAGCGAGCCGGCGCTCGATCGCCGCTACAGCTTCGGCTTATTGGTGGAGGAAGGTGGCCACTGCCTCGACCCGGGCGCGTATGTCGCGGCGCTGGTGACGCATGCGGAGGCGCAGGGCGCGCGTCGAATCGTCGGTCGCGTCACCGGTTTTTCCCGCAATGACTCGCGCCTGCGCGCGGTCCATCTGAACGGAGACCAGATCGCCTGCGACCGCGCCGTAATCGCCGCGGGCGCCTGGTCGAAGACGCTCGCCCGCGTGGTCGGCGATCGTGTGCCGCTGGAAACCGAGCGCGGCTATCACGCAACGATCGCCGCCCCGGAGATCGCGCTGCGTCACCCGATCATGCCGAGCGACGGCAAGATGTCGAACACCGTCATGAATGGCGGGCTGCGGATCGCCGGCCAGGTCGAACTCGCGGGGCTGGAAGCCGCGCCGAACTGGAAGCGCGCCGAAATCCTGCGCGACTACGCGCTGCGCACCTATCCTGGCCTGCCGCGCGACCTTCCCCCCGACCGCGTCAAATTCTGGATGGGACACCGCCCAAGCCTGCCCGACGGCCTGCCCTGCGTCGGCCCGGCGCGCGACTGCCCCGACGTGATCCACGCCTTCGGCCATGGCCATATCGGGCTGGCCGCCGGCCCGATTACCGGGCGGCTCGTCGCAGATCTGATCTCGGGAAAAACGCCCGTGATCGATCCGGCGCCCTATCGCCCCGGACGCTTCCGATGAAGCTCAATCCGCGGCCGCAGCCGGCTCGCGCACCGCATCGAACGACTCGATCCGCCCGACCTGCGGCGGCATCGTCGCGCGCAATCGCTCGCCTTCCTGCTCAACCGCCTCGAACACGCGGAGGAAGTTGAGCCCCGCCACCCCGGCCACCGCCTCGTCCGACCAGCCGCGGCGGAACAGCTCGGCGAGCAGATACGGAAAGCGGCTGACATCTTCCAGCCCAACCGGCAGCGTCGGCACGCCGAAGAAATCCGAACCGACGCCGACCCGCGTGAGGCCCACGCGCGCCACCAGATGCTCGATCATGCTCGCGACATCGGCGAGCGTCGCACGCGGGCGCGGGCCGCTCGTGCGTTCACGCTCGGCGATCGCCGCCAGCCGGCCCTTGCCGAAATCCTTCCCCAGCGCGAGCCGGATCGGCTCCATCCAGCGCCGCGCGTCTTCGCTGATGAAGTCCGGCACGAAGGTCGCCATCACCAGCCCCTCGCGCGCCTTCAGTGTCGCGAGCACGTCGTCGGGAACGTTGCGGACGTGATCGCAGATCGCCCGCGCATTGGAATGCGTGAACACCGTCGGCGCGCTGCTCACCTCCAGCACGTCGCGCATCACGTCCGGCGAGACATGGGCGCAATCGACCACCATGCCGAGGCGGTTCAACTCCCGCACCACGGCACGGCCGAACGCGGTGAGTCCACCGTGGCGCGTCACGTCGGTGGCGCTGTCCACCCAATCGAGCGTCTCGTTGTGGCAGAGCGTCATCACCCGCACGCCCGCGGCGTGCCACACCCGCAAGGGCGCGAGACTGTTCTCCAGCCCGACCCCGCCCTCGACCGCCATGATCATCGCGATCTTCTTTTGCGCCCGCGCCCGCGCGATGTCGGCGACGCGCAGCACGGGGGAGAACACGTCGGGGTGCGCCGCGAGGATTTGCAGCATCACGTCGATCTGCTCGAGCGTGGTGCGGGCGGGATGCGGCATATGCGTCGCCTGGAACGCCGCGAAGATCTGCACGCCGACGCGGCCTTCGCGCAGGCGGGGGATGTCGGTGTCCCCCTCAGGATGCACGCGGGTAAGGTCGTAGGCGCGCACATCGCCCTTCGCATTCGGGTCGTTGCGGATCACCCAGGGCAGGTCGTTGTGCCCGTCGACCAGCGGGACCTTGCCGAGCAGGTCGCGTGAGCGCTGCAGGTTTGGATCGGCGTCGTCCATGATCGATCTCCTGTGTTCCCAGGCCGACGATGACGTTTCGCCGTCCGGCAGGCAACCCAGTTCAGGCGTCCGGCTCGCGCGCGAAACGGCGCGGGCGCAGACCGGCGTGAAGCCACGTTACCAGCGAATAGATGTCGTAGACCGGCCGCCGGACCGCTCGGTGCAGCGCCGCGGCGTAGGGCGGCATGTTCGTGCACTCCAGCACGATCGCGCCGACCTCCGGGTGCGCATCGATCAGCGCGCGCCCGGCATCGATGATGTCACGTTCAGCCAGCGCTATGTCGAGGTCCTGCTTCTCCGCAAGGATCAGCACGCGGAAGAACTCGCGCCCGCCCTCCGTGCCCACGATCGGCGTATCGAGCGGCACGCCGGCCGCCGCGAGATGGCGCGGTGTCAGTGAGCCCTTACAGATTGTGATGACCCCGACGCGCTGCCCGGGCGGCAGCATCGCCTGCACCCACGGCACCTGCAGCAGCGAACTCGTCGCGACCGGCACGGCGACACGCGCGGCGAGCTCCCGCTGGAACAGCGAGAGGAAGCCGCAATTCGTGGTGATCGCCTCGGCACCGAGCCGCACGAGATCGGCGGCCGCATCGAGGAAATCGTCGAGCAGCCCCGCCGCATCTCCGAGCACCACGCGCTCGGGGCTCGCGCCGTGGACGACGCGATACAGCACCGGAAAAGGCCAGGTGCCGGCGTTGCCCATG
>DATAPS010000372.1:0-9964 GCA_036265085.1 Acetobacteraceae bacterium
GATCTTGATCGAGACGTATCGCGCGGCGACCGACGAGATCGTGTTGGTGCCGACCGGGCCGCTCTCCAACATCGCAGCAGCCGTCGCGCTCGATCCGCGCTTCGTCGACCGCGTGCCGGAGGTCGTGCTGATGGGCGGCGCGCACCATCACGGCAACGTCACGCCGGCAGCCGAAATGAACATCTGGGCCGATCCCGATGCCTCGGCCTCTGTGTTCGCCGCCGGGTTCCGCAAGCTCGTCTGCGTGCCGCTCGACGCGACGCACGAGGCTCTGGTGTCGCTGAAGGATACCGCCGCGATGGCAGCGTCGGGCACGCCGGCCGGGATTGCGGCGGCGCGATTCATCGATCAGCGCATCCACGCCTACGACGCGAACCAGCCGATGCGCGAGCGCAACGCGGCGCCGGTGCACGATGCGCTCTGCGTCGCCTACCTCGTCGATCCCTCGATCATCGAGACGGCGTTTCTTCACGTCGCGGTCGAGACGATCGGCGCGCTGACGGTCGGCCGTACGGTCGTCGACACGAATTTCCGCGGCGGCGGCGCGCCGAACTGCCACTTCGCATTCCACGCCGACCGCGCGAAGTTCGTCGCGATGCTGCTGGACATCTTCACCCGCACGGCGGCGCACGCCGGGAAGGTCGCTGCACAATGATCCGTCTGTCCGGCTTCCTCGCCGCGCTCCTCTCGGTGCTCGCGCTCTGTGCACCGGCTCACGCGGGCGAACGCGGGCCAGCGACGGCAGACTGTCCGCAGGGAGTGCTGACTCTCACCCTGCTGAAGCCGCAGGCGAACCCACCGACGCCGGCGATGATTTCGGCGTGGGAAGCGTCGAACAAGTGCACGAAGATCGAGCTGAACGAGGTGCCGTTCGGCCAGCTTGCCGACAAGATCAGCGTGCTCGCTGCCTCCGGCAATCCGCCTGACATCCTCATGTTCGACGGCCCGAACACCCAGAGCTACGCGGCCTCGGGAATTCTCCTGCCGCTCGACAAATACTTACCCGCCGGGCTGAAGGACGATATCGATCCGGCCACGCTGGCCGAGCACAGCTACGAGGGCCACGTCTACTCGCCGGGCACGCAGCAGACCGCGCTCGCGCTGTTCTACAATGCCGACATGCTCGCCCCGCTCGGCATCACGCCGCCGCGCGATCTCGACCACGCCTGGACCTGGGATCAGGCGATGGACGCGATCAAGAAGTGCCAGAAGGGCGAGGGCGACAACGTCACCGTCTGGGGTCTCGCGCCGAGCCGGTTCGGCAGCGGCAATCCAGGCTTCGTCTATCGCGACCTGCTGTTCCTCCGCACCTATGGCGACCCGAAGGCACCGGAGGACGGCAGCCTCTATAAGACGTACTGGAGCCTCTCGCGCGACGGCAAAACGGCGCAGGGCTGGGTAAATTCGCCGGAGGCGATCGAGGGCGCGAAGTTCTTCTCCGCCATGTTCAACGTGGAGAAGATCACGCCCAAGGCCGGCATTCCGAACGCGTTCCAGGACCGCAAGGCGTGCTTCACGATCGACACCTCGTACTTCATCGGCGCGCTCGTCGCCAACGATCCCGGCTTCAAATGGGGCGTCACGCCGCTGCCGTACAAGCGCACCCCGATCGTGCATACCGGCAGCATCACGCTCGGCGTGACCGCGAAATCGAAATTCCCCGACGAGGCGGCGAAGTTCGTGATCGAGGTCTCGACCGGGACGATCGCGGCGGATTGGAACAGGACCTCGCGCTCGCTGCCGGTGATGAAGTCGATCGCCGCCGACATTCCGGAGCTGAAGGTCTATCCGCTCAGCATCTTCGAAGAGGAGCTGGTGCGCTGGGGCGAGCCGCGCCCGCCGTCGCCGCATTTCGCGCAATACGACAAGATCGCCAGCGACGCGCTGCGCGACATCGCCTACGGCGCCGACCCGAAGACGCGGATCGACGCGGCGGCGCGCGCCCTGCAGCCGATCCTCTCGCGGTGACGCTGCGGGCCGCGTGACGCTCCGGCGGCGCCTCGCCGCCTGGGGCGCGGTCCTCGTCTTCGTCGGACCATTCCTCGCCTTCCTCGCGACGTTCCAATACGTGCCGCTGTTCCGCATGATCCGGGACAGCCTGTTCGACTTCGAGCTGCTCAACCCTGACCAACGCAGCTTCGTGGGGTTCGGCAACTACCTCGCGCTGCTGTCCGATCCCGATCGCCGGCAATCGTTTCTGGTGACGTTCGGCTTTGCGGCGGGCGTCGTCTGCACGGTGATTCCGGTCGCGTTCCTGATCGCGGTCTATCTCAATGGGCGCCTCCCGGCCCGCGCGATCGTGCGTACGGTCGTCTTTCTCCCCGTCGTCACGTCCGCGGTGGTCATCGCGACGATGTGGACGTTTCTGCTCGATCCCTCGAACGGGCTGATCGACAACGCGCTCGCCATGATCGGCTTGCCGAAGCTCGCGTTCCTGACCAGCCAATCCCAGGCGCTGCCCTCGATCGTCGGCATGATGCTGTGGCAGCAGACCGGGTTTGCGACCGTGCTCTTCCTGGCCGGGCTGCAAGGTATTCCGCACGATGTGGAAGACGCCGCGCGCATCGACGGATGTTCGGCTGTGCAGCGGCTTTGGCATGTGGTGATCCCGCTGCTGAGCCGAACCACGGTGTTCGTGGTCGTCATCATGACGGTGTTCTCGCTGCAAGCCTTCGCGCCCGCCTACATCATGACCAGCGGCGGCCCGAACGGGACCACGAACTTCATCGCCTACGACATCTATCAGCTCGCCTTCAGCCTCCAGGAACCCGGCCTCGCCTCGGCGGTCAGCACCGTGTTCATGCTGATCGTGCTCGGCATCAGCCTCCTGCAGATGCGATTGCTGCGCACGCGGTGGTCCTATTGAGGCGCGCGCTCGGCTGGCTCGCGGCGGGCGCGATCCTGCTCGTGATCCTCGCGATCTTCCTCGGCCCCTATGCCTGGATCGTCGCGTCGTCGTTCAAACCGCAATTCGAGATTTTTCGCGACCTCAAGCCGATCTCCTGGGCGACCTTCGTCCCGGCCCATCCGACGCCGGCGAATTTCATCCATCTCTTCGTCGATCGCGGGGTTGGCGGCGCGCTGATCAACTCGGCGATCGTCTCCTGCGGGCAGGTCGCCGGGACCCTGGCCCTCTGCACCACGGCGGCCTACGGGCTCACCCGCATTCGCTTCAAGGGCGCGAACGTCGTGTTCGCCGTCGTGCTGATGACGTTCCTGCTCCCGATCGAGAGCATGATGGTTCCGCTCTACATCCAGGTCTCACGCCTGGGTCTACAGGACACGCTGCTCGGCGTGTTCATTCCCTGGATCGCGAGTCCGTTCGGCCTGTTCATGCTGCGTCAGGCCTTCGAGGACCTGCCGCGCGAGCTCGACGAAGCCGCTCGCATCGACGGCGCCGGCCATGTCCGCATCTTCTGGAGCGTGGTGCTGCCGAATGTCCGCACGACGCTCGCAACCCTCGCGCTGGTGACGTTCCTGTTCTCGTGGAACGCGTTCCTGTGGCCGCTGGTGATCCTGCAGTCTCCGCAGAGGCAGGTGATCCAGCTCGCGATCGCCCAGTCGGTCGCGATCGGGCAGTTGCCGAACTGGGGCGAGACGTTCGCGGGCGCGACCATCGCGACAGTGCCGGTGATATTGGTGTTCCTGTTCCTGCAACGGTATTTCGTACGGGGGATTGCGCTTACCGGGGTGAAGGGGTGAGCGTCAGAGCGCCGCGATCCGGGCCAGCATCCGCCGGTAGAGTTCCGCAGGATCGGTGCAGTCGCGTACCCACAGGCAATTGCGCGGCCGCTTCGTCGTGCCGTACCAGTCCACCACCGTCGCTCCCCGCGTGAGGTTCGATCCGGTCTCGATTTCCACGTTGCAGAGGCGGCCGCTGAACAGCTCCGGCCAGAGCAGATACGCGATCGCCAGCGCGTCGTGCAGCGGACGTGTCTTCGTGCCGTAGCGGCGACTGCCGGCGGCCTGGAAGAACCGCAGCATTCCGGCGCACGCATCACCGAGACGCGTTCCGAGCGCCGTGAAATCGGCGATCCAGCTCTCCGGGGTCAATGACCGATTGGTGCAGTCGATCGGCATCGCGACCAGGTCTATGCCAGACCCGAGCACGATCGCGGCGGCTTCCGGATCGACGAGGATGTTGAACTCCGCCGCCGGCGCGTAATTGCCACCCTCGAAGAAGCCGCCGCCCATGAACACGATCCGGCGGATACGATCCGCCAACTCCGGCGCACGGCGGAGCAGCAGGGCGACATTGGTCTGCGGCCCCAGCGGGACCAGCGTGACCGACTTCTCGGGGGCGGCCGCGAGGGTGCGCAGCATCCAGTCGGCCGCGTGGTCGGTCTCGTGCGGGCGGACGGGCAGCGGCCAATCGTAACCGTCGATGCCGGTGTCGCCGTGGATGTCGTGCGCGTGCATGGCGGGGCGCAGCAGCGGCCGGTCGGCGCCGGCGTAGACGGCGATGTCGGGCCGCCTCGCCAGCTCCACGATGCGGCGGGCATTCGCCGTGGTGCTGGAGACCGGGACATTCCCTGCCACCGTCGTGATCCCGACGACCTCCAGCTCGGGGGAGGCGAGCGCGAGCAGGATGGCGAATGCGTCGTCGTGCCCTGGATCGGTGTCGATGATAATGCGTTCCGTCATGACGACGCTGTATACCGGCGCTCGTCCATCCTGAACAATCCGGCCGTCGCCGGCTTTCGCTAATTATTGCGACGTCGCAACAAATACGGTGTGCAAAGGCAACTGCGCGGCAATGCCGTTCCATCGCGTTATCGGAACGTAAACGTCGAATTTGACGACGGCCCTCCGAACCGCGGTCGGACCGTATGGACTGGACGAGCCCGCAGAGCGGGCGGCGGCGGTATGGGCGTGCGCGCTCGGCGGCGGAGACGGCAACGGCCGGGCGGACTCCGCGCTCTGGCGAACGGGGCGCAGGCGAACGGGGCTCGGGCGGGCGAGCGGCTCGCGCGACGGCGGGGCGCTCGGCGCGCGCGGCGCGCGCGCGCGGCGCGGCGCGGGCAGCGCGCCGGCCTTGAACCGGACGTAGAGGCTCGCGATCCGCAGCAGGCAGAACGCGAAGAAAGCGAGAAAGAGGATCCTGCCCAAGCTCATGCCGGCCGCGCCGGCAAGCTCCCGCCGCACCCCCTCCGCCGTGTCGGCGAGGCGGTCGAGGAAGGCGACCGGAGGGGTGGGGGACAAGCTCATGACCGGAATAAAACCACGAAGCGCCCATGCGGCACAATCCGTACTTTCCGCAGCGGCAGCCTGCTTTTGCTCACGCACGCACCCGCCAGCGCCGCCCGGCGCCGGCGCCTAACCGGTCAGCTTGCGGCCGAGATAGACGCCGTTGCTGATGCCGAGCAGGCGATTGTGCAGATGCTTGAGAGTCTGGGATAAAACTGGTAGCGATATCACAACAGCCGGGAGGGCATCGCGATGTCAACGATTGCGGAGGCGCTCGAACTCCCGATCGTCGAGTTCCGGGACCGCGTGGGCGACACATCGGTCGAGACGGAGATCGCGCGCGAACTCGACGCCGCACCGGGTGAAGAACCTTTCAGGTGGAGATCGCTTCTCGATCCCGTATTTCTTCGACACGAACATGGATAGCGTGATCGCCCGCGTGCCGACCTGCTTGGCGCCGGGGAAGACGTCTTGTTCTCCGCCGGTCCGATACGGCGATTACTTGATGGAGCGGCTCGACCGGAATTATGCGTACCGAAAGCAAGCACCCGTTTGACGCCCGCAAGCGGCGCGGGCATGACAAGCAACAATAAGCGTAGGGGGGAACGGCAATGACACAAGGTGATAGCCCGGCACTGAAGCGGCGCACGGTCATGCAAGGCCTGGCGGGCCTCGCGGTCGCGTCCGGCGCGGCCCCGGCGCTCGCGCAGACGGCGAGCAACGAAGCGCCAGCGCTGGCCAAGCTCGCCGGCGACGGCAAGCTCCCGAAGCTCGCCGACCGGCTCCCCGCGCAGCCGCTGGTCGTCACGCCGCTCGAGCACGCCGGCGGCTATGGCGGCACGCTGCGCCGCGCGCTGCGCGGCAGCTCCGACCACAACGGCATCCTGCGCATCGTCGGCAACATGGGCCTCGTCCGCTGGGATCTCGATTTCATCAAGGTGCTGCCCTGCGTCGCCCAGTCCTGGGACGTGAACGCCGACGCCACAGTGTTCACCTTCCACCTCCGCCCCGGCATGAAGTGGTCCGACGGCCACCCGTTCACCGCGGACGACGTCGTGTTCGCGATCGAGGACGTCGCCAAGGACACCGACATCTTCCACTCGCCGCCGCCCGCCATCGTGGTCGCCAACCAGGCCGGCACCGCGAAGAAGATCGACGACGCGACCGTGCAGTTCACCTTCGCCGCGCCGTACGCGCTGTTCCTGGAGACGATGGCCACGCCGCTCGGCCAGTACCCGACGCTGTATCCGAAGCACTACGTCAGCCAGTTCATCCCGAAGTTCAACCCGGACGCCGAGAAGGTCGCCAAGCAGGCCAACGCGACCGACTGGGCGACGCATTTCCGCAACAAATGCGGCGACATCGAGATTCCTGCGCGCTGGGGCAATCCGGAAAAACCGGTGCTCGATCCTTGGGTGATCGTCGAGCCCTATTCGGGCGGCGCGACGCGCGTGACCCTCACGCGCAACCCGTTCTTCTGGCAGGTCGACACCGCGGGCAAGCAGCTCCCGTATATCGACGCGATCAATCTCGGCATCAGCCAGGACGTCGAGTCGCTGATGCTGGACGTGATCTCCGGCAAGGTCGACATGCAGGACCGGCATATCGACACGCTGCAGAACAAGCCGACGCTCTCGCAGAACATGCAGAAGGGCAATTACCGGCTGATCGAGGAGATCAACTCCGGCGCGCAGCAGGTGCAGATCTATTTCAAGATCACGCACAAAGACCCGAAGATGCGTGAGATCTTCGCGAATAAGACCTTCCGGCAGGCGATGTCGCTCGGCATCGACCGGCAGGAGATCATGGAGCTCGTCTATCTCGGCCAGTCCGAGCCGTATCAGACCGGCCCACGCCCGGGCCATCCCTGGTATCATCAGAAGCTCGCGCGCCAGTTCACCGACCACGATCCCGACAAGGCCGGCGCGATGCTCGACGGCATCGGCCTGAACAAGAAGAACGGCGACGGCTTCCGTCTCCGTCCGGACGGCCAAAAACTGTTCTTCGCGGTCGACGTGATCCCCACGCTCTATCCGGACGCGGTGGACACGCTCGAGCTCGTCAAGCGCCACTGGGCCGCGATCGGTGTCGACATGAAGATCAACACGATCGAGCGCGCGCTCTACTACACGCGCGGCGACAACAACGAGCACGACGTCGCCGTGTGGCCCGGCCCCGGCGGCCTCGACCCGATGCTCGACCCGCGCGACTTCTTCGCCCAGCACACGCAGGGCTCACGCTACGCGATTCCCTGGGCGGTCTGGTACGTGTCGGGCGGCAAGGACGGGCAGGAGCCGCCGGAGAGCCAGAAGCAGCGCTTCAAGCTGTTCGATGTCGCACGCGGCACCGCGGACATGCAGAAGCGCGGCGACACCATGAAGGCGCTGTTCGACATCGCCGCGGACGCGTTCGAGACGGTCGGCGTCTGCCTCGCGGTCAACGCCTTCGGCATCGTCAGCAACAAGCTGCACAACGTGCCGATGAAGGAGCCGGGCTCCTGGAGCTACCCGAATCCGGCGCCGAGCCTGCCGCAGCAGTATTCCTTCTCGTGACGACCGGGGGGCGATCGCCCCCCAACGAGCCGGGGCGAGCCATGAGGGAAAAGACACGATCAGGTTTCGGACGCAGGTCGGTCCTGCAAGGCCTTGCCGGGGCCGCGCTCGCCTCGGCGACGGGAACGGCGGCGGCGGAAGCGACGACGCACGAAGCGCCGGCCCTCGCGAAGCTGGTCGCCGACGGCAAGCTGCCGCCGCTGAAGGATCGTCTCCCGGCGCAACCTCTCGTCGTCACGCCGATCGAGCGCGTCGGCGCCTACGGCGGCACGCTGCGGCGCGCCCTGCGCGGCAGCGCCGACCAGAACGGCATCCTCCGCGTGGTCGGCAACATGGGCCTCGTCCGCTGGGACGTGGATTTCATCAAGGTCCTGCCGAACGTGTCGCAAGGGTGGGAGATCAACGCAGACGCGACCGTCTTCACCTTCCACCTCCGGCCGGGGACGAAGTGGTCGGACGGCCACCCGTTTTCTGCCGACGACGTCGTCTTCGCGGTCGAGGACGTGGCCAAGAACCGCGACATCTTCCGCTCGCCGCCGTCCTCGATCGTCGCGGGCAATCAGCCCTGCGTCGCGGCGAAGATCGACGACGCAACGGTGCAGTTCACATTCGCCGCGCCCTACGCGCTCTTCCTCGAAACGCTGGCGACCCCGCTCGGCCAGCATCCGACGCTGTACGCGAAGCACTACGCGAGCCAGTTCATTCCCAAATTCAATCCTGACGCAGAGGCGATCGCGAAGCGTGCCGGCGCCCCGGACTGGGCGACCTATTTCCGCAATAAATGCGGCGACATCGAGCTCGCGACACGCTGGAGCAATCCGGAGAAGCCGGTGCTCGATCCCTGGGTGGTCGAAGAACCGTATAGCGGGGGCGCCACGCGCGCCATCTTTCGCCGCAATCCGTATTTCTGGCAGGTCGATCCCGAAGGCAATCAGCTGCCCTATACCGATGCGATTAATTTCGGCATCAGCCAAGACGTCGAATCCCTGATGCTCGACATCATCGCCGGCAAAGTCGACATGCAGGACCGGCACATCGACACGCTCCAGAACAAGCCGACGCTGTCGCAGAACATGGCGAAGGGCGGCTATCGGCTGGTCGAGGAAATCAATTCCAACGCGCAGCAATGCCAGATCTACGTCAACATGACGCACAAGGATCCGAAGCTGCGTGCGGTCTTCGCGAACAAGACGTTCCGGCAGGCGCTGTCGCTCGGCATCGACCGCGCAGAGATCATCGAACTCGTCTATCTCGGCCAGTCCGAGCCGTATCAGACCGGCCCTCGCCCAGACCATCCCTGGTATCATGAAAAGTTGGCGCGGCAGTTCACCGGGCATGATCCGGACAAGGCGAACGCGATGCTCGACGGCATGGGTCTCGCCAAGAAGAACGGCGACGGCTTCCGGCTCCGTCCCGACGGCCAGAAGCTGTTCTTCTCGGTCGATGTGATCCCGACGCTCTATCCCGATCTGGTCGACACGCTCGAGCTCGTGAAACGCCATTGGGCCGGGATCGGCATCGACATCAAGGTCAATACGATCGAGCGCGCGCTGTTCTTCAGCCGCGACGACAGCAACGATTACGACGCGCAGGTCTGGCCAGGACCAGGTGGGCTCGACCCGATGCTGACGCCCTGGGACTTCTTCGCCTGGCACACCCAGGGCTCGCGCTACGCGCTGCCCTGGGCGGTCTGGTACGTCTCCAACGGCCGCGAGGGCGAGGAACCGCCGGAGAGTCAGAAGCAGCGCATGAAGCTGTTCGACGTCGCGCGCGGCACCGCCGACATGCAGAAACGGGGCGAGGCGATGAAGCAGCTTTTCGACCTCACCGCCGACGCCTTCGAGACGATCGGCGTCTGCCTCGCGGTCAATGCGTTCGGGATCGCGAGCAATAGACTGCGCAACGTGCCGCTGCAGGAGCCGAGCTCGTGGAGCTATCCGAACCCGGCGCCGAGCATGCCGCAGCAGTATTTCTTCAGTTGAAGGCGCGTTCTTCTCCCTCCCCCCTTGTGGGAGAGGGCCGGGGTGAGGGAGCGATCCAGGCGAGATCACGGGGCGTCTCCCCCTCCGCCAACCCCCTCCCGCGAGGGGAGGGGGTGTAATTGCTGCGCTTCATCGCCAAACGGCTGGCCTGGATGATACCGGCGCTGTTCGCCGTGAGCATTCTCGCCTTCGTACTGATACGGCTGCCGCCCGGCGACTTCGTGACCAACTACATCGCCACCC
>DATAPS010000373.1:0-3884 GCA_036265085.1 Acetobacteraceae bacterium
TGACGAGCGTGCAGACGGCGATTGGTTCGGGCATCCAGACGGAGACCCCGAGCGTGCTTTCCGATCCGATCGCGCCGTTCGACCCGACGACGTCGCTCGATCCACTCGCCAAGGAGTGCCCCGACGACGTGCCCTGCCGGGTGCAGGACCCAGATCTCTGGTTCGCCGAGGCTCCGGCCGACCTGGAGCAGGCCAAGGCACTGTGCCTGGACTGCCCGGCCCGGCTCGCATGCCTCACCGGCGCCGTCGAGCGTCGGGAACCTTGGGGTGTCTGGGGCGGCGAGATCTTCGACCGCGGGGCGATCGTGGCGCGCAAGCGTCCGCGCGGACGTCCTCGCAAGAACGACCGCACCGAGGAGGCGGCATGACCGGCGCCCCGGTGTGCGTCAACCACATTGACCGATTTGATTCAGCAAGGAGCATCGAGATGTACACCATGTACGAAGCCTTGGCGCGCGACCGAATGCGCGCCACGGGCGAGTTCGCCCGCCAGCGGCGCATCGCGCGCGAACTGGCTGCGGCTCGTCGATGGCATCGGCTGGAGCTGCACGCACGGGCGGCCGAGCAGCGGGCCCGTTCGGCCCGCCGCCGGCACGCGCTACGCGCGCACTAACTCCTAGCCAATGCCGAGCAGGCGAACGGCTGTCGGATCCGTCGATCCGGCAGCCGTTTCGCTTTTGGCAGCCGTCTCGCAGCGGGTTACCACCACTGCTGGGCGAGCTTCGCCTCGATCGAGCGAACGTATTGGCGAGTGCAGTCGCCGCAGACCCATCTGGTGCGCGTCCCGTCGCGGACCTCGATCACATCGGCGCACCAGGTGAGCGGTGGATCGCCGTCGAGGTCCGGGTCGGCGACCCGTCCGCAGATCGAGCACATCTCGCCCACGTCTCTATCTTGAACTCAGTGTTGCGTCCGGGTAAAGCCGACACCACGGGAAGATGGCCGGGATTTGCGGTAAGTACCGGGTGTGGGCGGGAGTGGCCGGTCGGATTGCCCCAAGTCGGCGAATTGCGCATTTTCCGATTACCCGTCACCGCCGAATGCCAATGACCGCCGAATGCCAGTGACCGCCGAATGCCAGTCACTGCCGAATGCCAATCACCACAGCGTCATGGACCGGCGGAAGATGCCGGCGAGATCTTCGCCGGTCACCGGCCGCGGCGCGGTCGCGAGCAGTCGTTGCTGTTTGAGCGCGCCGGCCACCAGGTCGTCCACGTCGTCGGCGCCGAAGCCCACCGCCGCGACGCCGTCCGGGATGCCGATGTCGCGCATGAGCCGGATCAGTACCCGCGGCAGCACTCCGGACGGATCGTCCGAACTCTCGGCCGCGGCCTGCGGGTCCAGCATCCGAGCCGCCGCGAGGTGTCGTTGCGGCGCAGCGTCGAAGGTGAACCGGAACGCCTCCGGCGCGGTCAGCGCCACCGACATCCCGTGCGGCACCAACGGCTCCTCGGCCGGATAGCCCGCTGGCCGGAAGTCACGCACCTGCCCGGCGATGGGATAGGCGTTGGCATGCGGGATGTGCACGCCCGCATTGCCGAAACCCAACCCGGCGACCGTCGCGGCAAGCGCCATCGCGGCGCGCGCGTCGCGGTCCTCGCCGTGGTGCACCGCGCGGCGAAAGCTGCCCGCCATCAACGTCAACGCCTTCTCCGCCCACAGGTCGGAGATCGGGTTGGCGCCGCAGTAGGGCACCCGCTGCTCCGGCGCTTTCCGCGGCACAGCGGTGTAGGGGCGAGCGGTGTAGCTCTCCAGCGCATGGCACAGGATGTCCATGCCGGCGGACGCGGTAACGCCGGGTGGTTGGGAGACGGTGAGGCCCGGGTCGACCACCGCGAGTGTGGGGCGCAGCCGCGGATGGCTGATGCCGCTCTTCACCCGCTGGGCCAACACGTCCAGCACGCAGATCGTCGTGCTCTCGGCGCCTGTGCCCGTTGTCGTCGGCACCGCCACCAGGGGAAGCAGCGGCTGCCGCGGTGCCTGTCCGCCGCCCACTGGCGCGTTGACGTAGTCGAGCAGATCCCCGTCGTTGGTGAGCATGAGGTTGACCGCTTTGGCGGTATCGATGCTCGATCCGCCGCCGACCGCGACGAAGCCGTCCCACGGGCCGTACGCCCGCGCCCAGTCGATGGCGGCCTGCATGCTGGCATCCGTGGGTTCCACGTGCACGCCGTCGTACACCGCCGAATCGACGCCGAACCGGCCCATTTGGTCGGCAACGCGCTGCGGCAAGCCGGTAGCGGCCACCCGCGGATCGGTCACGACCAGCGCACGCCGCACGCCGAGCTGGGCGAGGTCGTAACCGATCTCATCCGATGCCCCGTCGCCGAACTTGAGCGCAGGCGAGCCATAGGTGAAGACGGTTTCGGGCTCAGTCATTTCGCAGTTATCCCGCGGTCATTTCGCGAAGCCCGCTTGCCACCGTTCGGCCAGCGCGCGGAACGGAGCGGTTGCGCCGAGCTGGCAGAGCACGCCGATCGAACCGAGCGTCACGCGGTGGATGAGCAGGTAGGACGGTGGCAGGTTGAACGAGCGCCCGACGCGGGCCTCCTCGCGGCGGGGGTCACCCAGACGCGTCGCCTGCCCGCGCATCCATTCGCGGGTGAAGGTGAACGTCGGGGCGCGCAGCGGTTCCAGGATCGGGCCGAGGTAGTCCATCACCTGGGCCGCGGTGACGTCGACGTCGCGGCGCAGGAAATGCTGCTCGCGCAGCACGCGCATCACCGCCTCGCCATCGCCGTCGAGTGCGTATCGGGTCAGCCGGCCGAGCGGCGCGGGCGATCCTTCCGGTAGCCGGGCGACCGCGCCGAAGTCGACGACGCCGAGCCGCCCATCCGGACAGAGGCGGAAGTTGCCCGGATGCGGGTCGGCGTGCAACAGCTTCGCGCGCGCCGGTGCGCAGTAGTGCAACAGCGCGAGCAGCGAGCCGGCCCGGTCGCGCTGTTCGGTCGTGCCGTCGGAAATGATCTTCGACAGGGGCGTGCCGTCCAGCCACTCGGTGACCAGCGCCTTCGGCGCGCTGGCAACCACACGCGGGATCGCGATGTCCGCATCGTCGGCGAACTCAGCGGCGAATCTGCGCTGCGCGTCGGCTTCGAGCGCGTAGTCGACTTCTTCGAGCACGCGCTCGCGCAGCTCCGCGAGCAACGGCTTGACCTCGAGTCCGGGGGAGAACCGGGCGAACAACCAGGCCAGCCGGGACAGCTGGGTGAAATCGGCCAGCAGCGCCTCCGCTGCGCCGGGGTACTGCAATTTGACCGCGACCTCGCGGCCGTCACTCCACACCGCACGATGCACCTGACCGATGCTGGCCGCGGCTGCGGGAGTCTCGTCGAAGGAGCGGAAACGTTGCGGCCAACGCCGGCCGAACTGCTCATCGAGCACGCGCCGGACGGTGGCGGCGGGCATCGGCGGGGCGGCATCCTGCAGCTTGGTCAGTGCCTCGCGATACGGGGCGGCGGACTCCTCGGGCAGTGCGGCCTCGAACACGGACAGGGCCTGGCCGAGCTTCATCGCACCGCCCTTGAGCTCGCCCAGCACCGTGAACAGCTGCTGGGCCGTGCGCGCCTGCAGCTCCCGGGTGACCTCCTCGCTGGAGCGCCCGCTCATGCGCTTGCCGAGGCCGACGGTGGCCCGGCCGGCGACCCCGAGTGGCAATGACGCGAGCTTCGCCGTGCGCGCGCGTCGCTGCGGGATGTCGGCCACGCCGCCATTGTGCCCGGTGCGTGGCCCGTGGGCGTCCCACCGGGCGCGGATGAAGATCACGTTTGGGAACCTGCCCCGCACTCGCATCGCTCGTGCGCCGCCCAGCTGCGGCGACGGATACGCCAGTCGGGCAGAGCCATTTCCAGCGTTGCGTCGATCGTGGCGGGCTCCTCGCCGTC